>JBKJQK010000341.1:0-3397 GCA_046594095.1 Anaerolineae bacterium
GCCTTGCTCCACCCGTCCCGGCGGAAGACCTCGGCGTGCTCGGGGCAGATCACCAGGACGGCGTCGCCATACGGGCGCAGGCGCGGGTGCATGCAGGCCTCGACCGCCAGGCCCAGGCTCGCCGCGAGCTGGCGGGCCGTCCGCGAGCCCTGGTCGGCGATGAAGCGCGGGGCCTCGGCGGCGAAACAGGTGACGACATCGGCGCCTGGCGCGAAGCCGCGCTCGACGGCCAGCGACGGCCACGGACTGCCTTCTTCAAGCTCGGCGAAACAGAAGGTGTATTTGGCTGGCGAGCCGAGGGTGGCTTGCTCGATCCCGCCCGGCTTTGCCCCGCCGATGTTGCGCAGGGCGAGCTTGATCGCGCGCCCAATCGTGGCGTTGGCCCGGTGCCCCTGCCCGAGGGCGTTGACGCCGGCGTTGATATCCAGCCGCTTGCGGACCGGGCCGCTGACGATCAGACAGGGGGTGATCCCCCAGGTCGTGGCGTTGATGCCGTGAATGTTGAAGGCCTCGTCGCAGACCGCCTCGATCGCGGCCAGCACGACGGGCAAATACTCGGGCCGGCAGCCGGCCATGACCGCGTTGATGGCGATCTTCTCGACCGTAGCCGGGGCCTGGTTGGGCGGCATGATGGCGACGATCTCCTGCGGGTCGCGCGCGGTGCCGGTCAGCATCCGGGCCACCCGCTCACGGGTGGGCGGGATGACGGGCAGGCCGTCGGTCAGGCCCTGCTCGAACATGAACTCAAAGGGATCCTCAGCCTCCGGGATCTCAATCGTCCGGGCGCGCATGCGCTCGCCGCGCGCGCCGGCCTCCAGGCGCTCCCGAATATCGGGTTCTTCCGTTTTGCTCCCGCAGCCCGGCCGCCAGGCGGGGAAGGCCGCCCAGTCCGGCGTGAAGGGCTTGCCGCTTATGGCCGCGATCTCATCGAACAGCGCCCGCCAACCGTCGCGCTCAAAGCCGACCAACTTCTTCTGTTCGGCGCCATCCTCCCCGGCCAGGATCAGGGTCGGGACGGCCTCAATCCCATACGTGAACGAAACCTGGAGCGCGCTGTCATCGGCGACCGGCGCGCCCGGATATTGGGCGGCCAGCGTGGCGTTGCCGTCCGCCGTTTGGCCAATCAGCATGACCTCAACCGCCGCGCCGAAGACGCGGGCGGCGTCGACCAATAGCGGGTAGACCAGCGCGCAGGTCGGGCAGTCCTCCTTCACAAAGCACAGCAGCGCCGGACGGCCGGCCGGGAAGACGCGCATCGCCCCTGTCGAGTCGGTCAGGCGGAAAGCGGGGAGGCTCATGCGGGCGAGTATAGGACTTATGGACGGCGGACCGCTTTCGCCGTCGATGATCATTCTTCCAGAATCTGGGTTGCGCCGTCTGCGGTCAGCGGCCGACGGTCACTCTCTGCAATCAGCGCCACACCCAGGAGCAGGTTCTGGGCCAACAGAAACGCCCACAACATGAGCGCGATCGGCCCGCCCACCGCCGGGGCGGACGCGCCAAGCGTCGTGTCGACAAAGCGTTGGACGACCAGATAGCGAATCAGCAGGTTGGCCGCGCTGACCAGGGCCCCGGCCAGGCCGACCCGCCGCCAGGCCGGCCGGCCCGGGATGAAGAAGCGATACAGGATCGCGATAAACAGCGCCCCCGTCACCCAGGTCAACAGATTGACCAAAACAGGCATGACGATGGGAACCCATCCACGGGGCAGATCGCCCCGGACCTCGATCAGGAGCGCCGCCGAGAGATTGTTGACCCCGAAGTCGGCCAGGGCCAGGAGAAGCAAGATGGCCGCCCGCCCGCGCTCGGTGATCTGCGCCGTGGCCACCGCCCGAAGTTGGGAACGGGCGGGCGCCTCGGCAGCGCCATCGCGCCAGATCCGCCGGAACGCGCCCTCGATCTGGGTGAAGACGTTGAGGGCCGCCCAGCCAAAGCCGAGCAGGCCGACCGCATCGATGGCCAGGCTGTTGCGGCCCAGCGCCCGAAGCACCTCGGCCAGCCAGCGCCCGGTGACATTTGAAACGGTTGCCGACGCCAGACGCACGATGGCGACGTTGATGTCGTAGTCGGGCCGGGCCAGGCGGATGAGGGGTGGCGCGGCCGAGACCATCAGCGCGATCAGGGGCAGAAGGGACAGCATCCCAAAGTAGGCGATCGCGGCCGCGTGCCGGGTGATGTGATTGCGCTGGCCGTTCTCGGCCACGGCGATGACCAGGGCGACGAGCCGGAAACGGCGCAGGCGTTCGATGATGGAGGGCATGGTTGGATGTTGTAGCAGACTTTCGCGGACGTATGATTCCACCCCCATGACTGACATCACCCGCCTGTTCGGCACCCGCATCATGCGGATGTTCGCCTATGGCTTTCTCTCCGTCTCGCTCGCCCTGTATCTCACCAGCATCGGCCTGAGCGAACAAATGGTCGGGGTGGTTTTCAGCCTCACCCTGGCCGGAGACGCGGTCATTTCGCTCCTGCTTACCACCCGGGCCGATCGTTTTGGCCGGCGCAAGACCCTGATGATCGGCGGCGTTCTGATGCTGGCGGCCGGTGTGGTTTTCGCCCTCACGTCCAATCCCATTCTCCTTGCCGCGGCCGGCATCATCGGGGTGATCAGCCCAAGCGGCAAGGAGATCGGCCCCTTTCTCTCCGTTGAACAGGCAGCGCTCACCCAGCTGATCAAGAGCGAGAAGCGGACCCAGACCTTCGCCTGGTACAACCTGGCCGGATCGCTGGCCACGGCGACCGGCGCGCTGTGCGGCGGGTTGCTGGTCCAGGCGCTGCGCGACTCGGGAATTGATCCCATCTCCAGCTACCGTGCCCTCGTCATCGGGTATGCCGCCCTGGGCGCGGCGCTGACCATCGGGTTCTGGCGCATGTCGGAGCGGGTTGAGGCGCACGCCACCGAGATCGCAGCCCGGCCGGTGGGTCTGCTGGGTCTTGGGCCGTCGCGCAATGTCGTCCTCGGTCTATCGGCCCTGTTTGCGGTCGATGCGTTTGCGGGCGGTTTTGTCATCGACAGCTTTCTGGCATACTGGCTGACGGCCCGTCACGGCGTTCAACCTGGGGCGCTCGGGGCGGTCTTCTTTGCCACCAACCTGTTGGCCGGCTTCTCAGCTCTGGTGGCCGTCCCGATGTCGCGCAAGTTCGGCTTGATCAACACGATGGTCTGGACCCACATCCCGTCGAACGTGCTGTTGATCCTGGTCCCGCTGATGCCGACATTGCCTTTGGCGGTCATCGTGCTGCTGCTCCGTTTTGCCATCTCGCAGATGGATGTGCCCACCCGCCAGAGCTATACGATGGCCGTGGTGCGTCCCGAGGAGCGCAGCGCCGCAGGCGGGGTGACGGCGATCGCCCGCAGCGTCGGCGCCGCCATCTCGCCCAGCCTGGCCGGGCC
>JBKJQK010000006.1:0-4157 GCA_046594095.1 Anaerolineae bacterium
GCCGCGAGCAGCACACCGGCGACAGCGGCGAGACCGAACAATCGTGTCGACTTGCGCATAGTGATTCTTCTCCTCTTCTTGTGTTGCGCCCAGCGACAACCCGGTCCCTGGGCAAGATTTCGCGTGAATTGAATGATATTCCCGTGAACGTTAACAGTATAATGCTGGGAATGGTTTCTGTCAATCGAACCGGGGTGACGATCCGCGACGTGGCCGAGCGGGCGGGTGTGTCGATTCAAACCGTGTCGCGGGTGCTAAACGACCGCCCAGACGTGGCCGAGGCCACTCGGAAACGGATTCAGCTCGCAATCGCCGACTTGCGCTTTCGCCCCAGCGGAATCGCCCGCAGCCTCGTCAACCGCCATACGGGCGCCCTGGGCGTCGTGGCCGGCGGCTTCCAACACTATGGCCCCACCCGACTGCTGACCGGGATCGAGCGCGGGGCCGCAACCCTGGGCTGGCACCTGCTGTTGCAGAGCTTCGAGCCGGCCGGATCAGACAACGATCTTGACCGCATCGCCTCCAATCTGATTTCCGAGCGCGTCTCGGGCGTGCTGTGGGTCTACCCCGAATTGAACGTTGGACACGAGCTGGCCTTCTATCAGCAGGTCTCCCCGCACGCGCCTGTTTTCTTCCTGAGCATGCTGCCCGTCTCGGGCACGCCGGTCCTGAGCGTCGACAACCGGGCCGGTGCGCGCCTGGCGGTCGAACACCTGATTGCCCGGGGCTGCAAGCGCATTGGGATCATCACCGGCGAGATCGGCCTCTGGTCGGCGCGCGAGCGCGAAGGCGGCTGGCAGGACGCGCTGACCCATGCCCGCTTGCCCTGCGCGTCTGACCTGATCGCTCACGGCGACTGGACGCCGGCCAGCGGGGAAGCCTGCCTGAAGATGCTGCTCGAGCGAAACCCCCAGCTCGACGCCGTCTTTGCCAGCAATGACCAGATGGCTCTGGGCGCGCTCTGTCTGTCGCGACAAATGGGAAAGCGCGTTCCCCAGGACCTCGCCGTCGCTGGCTTTGACAATTCCCCGGAATCGGCCTTCTTCTCGCCCTCGCTTACCACCGTCCAGCACGACCTCGTCGAATTAGGCACCCTGGCAGTGCGCGAGTTGCACCGCCTGGTCACCGCCCAGCGCGATGGCGAGGACGTCCCGAAGCCGGCCTCGCTGATGCTTCAACCGTCGCTCATCGTCCGCGAAAGCGCCTGAACCCTGTCTCCCGCTTCTCCCTTTCTCCTGAAAGAACCGCAGGCTCATCGATTGCCTTTGCAGATGAAAGGGAGAAGGGGGAGAAAACGCCCCTGCGGGAGAACCCAAAACCCGCGCGACCGGTACAATGGCAGTCCTATGCCAAAGAAAGCGCTGATCATCGGTGTTTCGTCCCAGGACGGTTCCTATCTGGCCGACCTGCTCCTCGAAAAGGGCTACGCGGTTGCCGGCACAATCCGGCGAACCACAAGTTACTCCAAAGAGAACATCGCCCATCTTGCGGGGAAAATTGCGATCGAGGCCGCTGATCTCACCGACGGTGAAAGCATCGCCCAGGCAATCAAGAAGCACGTTCCGGATGAGGTCTATAACATCGCTGCCCAGTCCGTGCCCGCCGATAGCTGGAGCCACCCGCTCTATACCGGCGAGGTCACCGCCCTCGGCATCGTGCGCGTGATGGAAGCCGTTCGCCATCACGCCCCGCACTGCCGGGTATACCAGGCGACCAGCCGCGAGATCTTCGGCGACGTGCACGCCGAATTCGCCAACGAGCATACGTGCATCATGGGCAACAACCCGTATGGCATCGCCAAAGCCTATGCCCACATGATGGTCAAGAGCTACCGTGAATCGTACGGAATGTTCGCCTGCGCGGGGATACTTTTCAATCACGAGAGCCCGCGGCGCAGCCTGCACTTCGTGACCCGCAAGATCACTGCCGCTGTTGCCTGCATCGTCAACAAAGTCGCAGCCCCGCCCCTCGATGAGCTCGGGCGGCCGTTGGTGAAGGACGGCAAGCTCCGCCTGGGCAATCTGGATGCCTGGCGCGACTGGGGCTACGCCAAAGAGTATGTCGAAGCCATGTGGCTCATGATGCAGAACGCCGCGCCAAAGGACTACGTCATCGGCACCAATACGGCTTACACCATTCGCGACGCATGCCGGATCGCTTTCGCCCACGCTGGGCTGGACTGGGAGCAGTATGTGGTCAGCGATCAGCACCTGCTTCGGCCAACCGAGATCACGCCTCTGAAGGGCGACTTCTCCCTTGCCAAACGTGATCTGGGCTGGGAGCCCCGCACCAGTTTCGAAGAGCTCATGGGTCTGATGGTTGACGCGGACCTAAAGCTGTTCCGTTAGGCAGAGCCCATGACTCAGACCATTGCAATCCCCGGCGAAATGCGCGGGGTCGTGGCGCGCGCCTACACCGCAGACTATTCGGGCATGGCCCTGGTCACGATGCCAGTGCCCGCGCCCGGCCCAAACGAGGTCCTGATCCGGGTTGCGGCCGCCTCGATCAACCCGAGCGACCTGAGCTTTGCGCGGGGCGCGTATGGCATTCGCAAGCCCCTGCCCGCCCGCTGCGGATTTGAGGCTTCCGGACGGGTGGTGGCCTGCGGGCCGGGCGCCGATCCGGGCCTGCTCGGTAAGCGGGTGGCCGCTCTCGCAGCGGGCGATTTGGACGGCGCATGGGCCGAGTACATGCGCGCGGCCGGACAGTTCTGCATGCCGGTCCCCGACGACCTGTCAGATGAGCAGTCTGCCGCCCTGTTCGTCAACCCGTTCACGGCCTGGGCGCTGATCGAGATCACTCAGGAGGCCGGCGCGACCGCTCTCGTTCAGACCGCGGCCGGCTCCGCTCTGGGCGGCATGATCGCCCGGCTGGGGCGCGAGCGCGGAATCACGGTCATTGACGTCGTGCGGCGGGCCGGCCAGGCCGCCGAATTAAACGCGCTTGGGCGCATGGCGCTGAGCAGCGCTGATCCCGCCTTTGACGCGCTTCTGGCGGGCAAGTGCAAAACGCACAAAGCGACTATTGCCCTGGATGCGGTCGGCGGAGCGCTGACGGGACGAATCGCCCGGGCTGTGCTGCCCGGCGGGCGCGTCATCGTCTACGGCGGCCTTTCGGGCGAGCCGGCCCAGATCGGCGTCGACGAGTTGATCTTCCGGGACAAGCACCTCGAGGGCTTCTGGCTATCGACCTGGCTGCCCCGCCAGCCGAGCGCGAAACTGGCCGAATTGGCCCGCCGAATCCCCGAGATGGCCCGGCATGAACTTGGCACTGAGGTCCGGGCGCGCTACCCGTTCGAGCGCTTCCACGACGCGCTGATCGACTACGCCGGCCACATGTCCGGCGGCAAGGTGTTTTTCACGAATCCAGAATCCCCCGCATCCGCTTCTCAATCATCCGTTTCCAGGCCGGGTGGGTGAGCGCATACAGCCGCCGGGCCCGGATCGCGTCGAAGGTGACCGAGGCCACCTCGTCGGGGGAAAGGCCGTCGTTGACCCAATCCCGGATCTGTTTCGCAAGTGCGCGTGTGCGAGGGTCGTGGGTGCGGTTCTCACCGCTTCCGGCGGGGCGATTTCGATGCGAGTCCACGATCTGTGTCCGGACCCATCCCGGGCATAGCACCGTCACGCCAATATCTGCCCCGGCCTCGAGCAGATCGCGCTGCAGTGTTTCGGAAAGGGCTACGACCCCGTATTTGCTTACGCTATAAGCGCCCATCCCCGCGCCGGCGACCAGGCCGGCCATCGAAGCGGTGTTGACGATGTGGCAGGTTTCGGCCTGGCGCAGCATGAGCGGAATGAAGGCCCGCACCCCGTGGATGACGCCCATCAGGTTCACCCCGAGCACCCACCTCCACTCGGCCTCAGGCACTTCCCAAATCGGACCCGCGCCACTCACTCCGGCATTGTTGAACAGCAGATGCGCACCACCAAAGCGGGCCATCGTTGCAGCCGCCAGGGCATCAACGGCAGAGCCGTCGGACACATCGCAGCTGATGGCCAACGTTTCACATCCACCTGTGACCAGCTCGGCTTCGGCCGCCGCCAGCGGCATCGCCTCGACATCGGCCAGGACGACCCGCATGCCTTCAGTCGCGCAGCGCCGGGCCAGGGCCAACCCGATCCCGCTGGCCGCCCCCGTGACGACGGCGACTTTGC
>JBKJQK010000099.1:0-4525 GCA_046594095.1 Anaerolineae bacterium
CTGCGCAACTGCGCTATTGCCCGACTGTATTCATCCCCACTGGACCGCGCATCGGAGACGGCCGCGATCATCGCCGAGGAAACGGAACTCGCCGCCGAGACCGACCTAGACATTGCCGAGATGCGATATGACGAAGCATACGATCTGGTGAAGGCCCGCATTGGCGCCTTTCGGTCCCGGATCGAAACCAGCGGCCCTGAACGCATTGCGTTTGTCTCGCATGGCTCGCCCATCAAGGCCATGCTTCAGCTTCTCTCGGGCGAGAAGATCGACCTCACGGCGTACAACTTTCCAGGCGGAAACCCTGCCCCAACCGCCGGAATCTGGCGAGCTTTGAGAGCTGAATCCAGTTGGTCACTCGAACTGATCTTTGAGCCAGCCCGGGTTCAGGCCAGCTAGGCATCCCACATACCCGATATGCGCGTAACAACTGGATCCGCCCGCGGCCGGGCTCTGAAGGCCGTGCCTGGCGCCACCACCCGGCCCATCACCGATATCGTCAAACAAGCGCTCTTCAACATCTTGATGGAGGACACCCGCGACTCATCCTGGCTCGATCTTTTCGCCGGGACCGGCGCGGTGGGCATCGAAGCCCTCAGCCGCGGCGCGCGAGAGTCGGTATTTATCGACAACGAGAAAGCGGCGATCGAGACCATCAAGGAGAATCTACAGGCCACCCGGCTCGCCGAGCGCGGGCGGGTGATTCGTCAGGATGCTTTTGGTTACCTGGGTGGCACGCCGTCGCGCCGGTTTGACTTCGTCTTCATTGCCCCGCCCCAGTACGCCGGGCTATGGATGAAGGCGCTCAAAGCGCTCGACAATGCGCCAAGGTGGCTGGCTGACGCCGGCAGCATCATCGTCCAGATTGATCCATCCGAGAACCAGGAACTTCCGCTGGCGAACTTCGAGCGGGTCGACGCGCGCAAGTACGGCAATACACTTCTGTGTTTCTACGAATACAAGCTCGCGGAAGAAAACGCCGAAGCGGAAGCCTGAGCGCGCCTATCGCCGGGCCGATACCGTGATCACGGCCGGCACGGTGTCAAAGGACTCAATCGAAAGCGCATCCCCTGGACTACGCGCCCACAACCCGCTCGAGGCCCCGCCGTCGAGGTTAAGGGCGGCATCGACCGACAGTCCCTGGGCCGCCGCGAGCGCCGCCGCCAAGTCACTCAGCGTAAGCGAGGCAAATCTTGACACGCCCAGGAGCAGGCGGCCCGACTTGTCCAACGCGACAAACGTCCTGCGGTTGCGGCGACCGTCATCGTTGATACCGGGGACTACCTTTCCACCCTGGACCAGCATCGGGAAGCTCTCGACGGCCTGGGTCATCCGCCGGTCCGCAACGTAGGGCTGCTCCTTGAGCCACTGCAGACCAATCACCTGAGGCGGTCCGGCCCGAACCGAGAACAGCCCGCCAAACCCGCGATAGGTTTGGCCGGACACGGCGCCGTCCGAGATAAGCAGCCCGGTCGCGACATTGTCCTGGGTGAAATAGCCCGCATTCACAACGATGTCCGCGCCGGTCTCGACAAGCCAGTCGCGAACTGACATTGGCCGTTTCGGCGCATAACGGACGCGCACGTCCACCTTCTTCGGGTCGACACGGGCCACGACAAAGGCCTCGGCCTCGTCCGCGCCCGGAATTGAGACCGCGACGACCAGTAGCTCGATTCCGGATAGAACTGGCAGCGGGGGGAGAGCTGCCGGATTCCGCGTCGGCAAAACGGTGAGTGTGGGCGTCACCCGGGAAGGCGGATTGGCCGGTTCCACGGGCGTGGAGGTGCCGGCCGTCCCGGGTAAGGGCGAGCACCCCCCAAGGACCAAGGCAACCCCGAGCGCAAGCGCGCGAAACAGGGCGAGACCGGACATCGCGCGGCCAGCCTCCATCCGGACGGCCAACCTGGCACCCCAAAACGACCGGATCATTCGTTTGCGCCCAACGTTGCGGGCGGGCCGGCGGCCCAGACGAAGTGGGCTGGCGCGTACACCGCCCATCTTGACGTCCGCGCCGGGCCTAGAGCACGAGGCTCCAGGGGTTCTCCAGCAATCGCTTGACTTCATTGACGAACTGCGCGCCTTCGGCCCCATCGGTCACACGATGGTCACCGGAAAGCGTCATCCGCATGATGCTGCGTATCACGATCTGGCCGTCCCGCACGACGGCCTCCGGGGCGGCCGCCGCGACGGCCAGGATGCCAGCGTCGGGGCCATTGATGATGGCGATGAAGTTCTCCACGCCAAACATCCCCAGGTTGGTGATCGAGAACGTTTGACCGCCGGCGTCACCGGGCATCATTTTTCCACTCTTGGCCCGGCTGGCCAAACCGCTCATTTCAACCGCAATCTGCTTGAGCGTCTTCTGATCGGCGTCGCGCACCGTAACGGTGATCAATCCGCCCTCAAGTGCGACCGCATTGCCCACATGAATTCCCGCATGAAAGTCGATGCCGTCGCCGCCAAAGGAGGCGTTCATGTTTGGGAAACGCTTCAGGCCCAACGCAACGGCCCGAATGACCAGATCGTTCACCGAGACCTTGACGCCTTCCGCCTTAAGCGATTCATTAACCTGCTGGCGGAGGCTCAGGGCGGTGTCCATCTCGGCGGCCACCGTAATGTAGAAGTGGGGAGCGCTCGCCTTGCTTTGCTGCGTGCGCGTGGCGATGATCTGGCGCATCCGGGTGAGGGGCTTCCGCGTATCGCCCGCGGCGGGCGAGGAAACGGGCGCGGGCGCTACGGGGGCGGCCACAATCGCAATCGGCGCTACGACCTTTGTCGCAGCGGCCTCCACGTCAGCCTTCATGACCCGGCCTTCGGGACCGCTGCCCGAGACCTGACGCAGATCGACGCCCTTCTCCACGGCGATCGCCTTGGCCGCCGGCGACGCAATCACCCGACCGGTCGAACCCGTCGAAGCAGGCGAAATCGTTGCCGGGGCAGAGGCCGCTACTGCGGTCCTGGATGAGGCCATAAAGGTATCAATATCGCCCTTGGTCACCTGACCATCCCGGCCGGTACCGGCGATCCGGGTCAGATCGATGCCCGTTTCCTCGGCCATCCGGCGTGCGATCGGAGTCGCGTTTACGGATGCGGCCGATGCCGCGACAGGCGCAGCCGCGGCCGCAGCGGGGACAACTGTGGGCGCGGGCGTCACTGGCGCGGGCGCAGGCGGATCAACCTTTGGGGCCGGAGCGCCGACGCCGGGAAGTACTTCATCTGCGGCCCCAATGATGCCAATGGTTGCGCCAACAGGCACTTTCGCCCCGGCCGGAGCAACGATCTTTCGCAACACACCATTGGCGAAGGCCTCGATCTGGATGGTGGTCTTGTCGGTCTCGATTTCAGCGATCGGGTCACCCTTGCGCACGGGGTCGCCTTCCTGCTTGAGCCAGTTGGCAATCGTGCCTTCGGTCATGTCGAACCCCATCTGGGGCATCGTGATATTTGTGGCCATGGGCTGTTTATTTCCGCGCCGCAAGGGGCCGGCACGGTCCGGCTAGTACTGCTTCTGCATCATCGCCCGGCAAGCCGCGGCGATATCTTCAGCGAAAGGAACGGTGGCGCGCTCCAGATTTCGGGCGTATGGCATGGGCACTTCCAGCCCAGCGACGCGCGCGACCGGGGCATCGAGATCGTTGAAAGCCTGTTCGGTCAGGGTTGCCGCAATTTCGGCGCCCAGACCCCCCGAGCGCCAGCCCTCCTCGGCGACGATGGCGCGATTTGTCTTCTTAATCGATGCGAACGCCAATGACAGGTCCATCGGGCGCAGTGTGCGCAAATCGATGACCTCGAGCTCGATCCCCTCTGACGCCAGTGCCGTCGCCGCCTTCAGGCTCTCGACCAGCATGCGACCCCAGGTCACCAGCGTGATGTGCCGGCCGACGCGTTTGAGGTCGGACACCCCAATCGGCAGGACGTACTCTTGATCAGGCACCTCACCTTTGACGCCATACAACGCCAGGTGCTCGAGGAAGATGACCGGATCATCGTCGCGAATCGCGGCCTTGAGCAGGCCTTTCGCATCGTAGGGCGTGGAAGGCACGATCACCTTGAGCCCTGGAATGGACGCAAACCAGCTGTCGAAATTCTGGGAATGGGTGGACGCGGTTCGGCCAAACCCGTTTGGCGTTCGGATCACCATCGGCACCTTCATCTGGCCATTGAACATATGGCGCTGTTTGGCGACATGATTGACAATCTGATCCCAAGCCACCAGCGTGAAGTTGACCGTCATGATTTCGCACACCGGACGCATACCGCCCATCGCTGCGCCAACGCCGATGCCAACAATGGCTTCCCCGGCGATGGGCGTGGCGCGAATGCGGCCAGGGAATTCCTTTGAAAGTCCCTGGGTGACGCCGTAGGCCCCGCCGTTGTTGTAGTGGACGATGTCCTCGCCCCACACGACCACGTCTGGATCGCGAGGAAATGCAGCGCGATCCAGACGTGGTCGTGTGGGGCGAGGACATCGTCCACTACAACAACGGCGGCGCCTACGGCGTCACCCAGGGGCTTTCAAAAGAAT
>JBKJQK010000195.1:0-3986 GCA_046594095.1 Anaerolineae bacterium
CCCACGCGCGCAGCAATTCGTGAATATCCTCGGCGGCCAGTTTTTCAAGGTCTTCTTCCATGAGCTCGAGTTTCTTGAGGCCGATATTCAGGAGCTTCTCGTTGGTCATGTAGTTGACGGTCACGCCGCCGCAATACTCGTCCATCAGCTTCTGCAGACGGTCCAGGCCCTGCTTGGGATTGATGTAGTGCGGCGGAGTGACCGTCAACTACATGACCAACGAAAAGCTCCTGAATATCGGTCTCAAGAAGCTCGAGATCATGGAGGAAGACCTTCAGAGCCTGGCCGCTGCGGATATTCACGAATTGCTGCGTGCGTGGGAATTGATGCACCGCCATCGCGCCGCAGAGTGCGTCACGCAGCACACGCTGTTCCGCAAGGAAACCCGCTGGCCGGGTTACTACTACCGGGGCGACGCCATGAAGCTGGACGACGAAAACTGGCACGTGCTGACTGTTTCGCGTCGCGATCCGAAGAGCGGCGAATACACCATGGAGAAGGCGCCTTGCTATCACCTGGTTTCGGATGACGAGTAGAAAAATCCTCGCGTGAATATTATTGAAAAAACCGATGAGGAGATCCTGGCAATGGCCGGGCCCCTGTGGCGCGACCTCGTCAGGAATTCGAACGAAGGCAAATACGGGGATTTCGTAAAGAACTTTTCCAATCCCATGGCGCTTGCCATGAATCATGTCGAGGCGGGTCGCCAGTTCGCCAAAAGTGAGTTGGCGAGAAACCTGTCAGAGCACGTCGACTCGCTCGGCATCATTCGCCGGGGCGAGCATGTGACAGTTCTTTACCGGCAGCGAAGCACCAAGAAGCCGGGCGAATGGCTGGGCAGACTAGTACTCGGCTATGAAAATGAAGAGCTCAAGATTTTTGGCGCGTCCATCTTCTGAGCATTGCGGACGGATTCGACACGAGTGAAACGATCCAATGAGTGAAACCATCCAGGACGGCAAGTTCGTCGAACTGACCTACAAGGTGACCGACAAAAAAACGGGGCATGTCCTCACCAGGGTCGAATTCCCGTTGGGCTATGTTCACGGACACAACGAAATTCTGGCCCCTTCCGTGCATAGGGAACTTGAGGGCAAGTCCGCCGGCGACGTGATCGAAGTGCCGATTGATGGCAACCAGATCTTCGGGCCGCGGGACGAGTCGCTGGTTTTTACCGATTCCCTCGAGAACGTCCCCGAGGAGTATCGGCAAATCGGCTCCTCCATCCTCATGGAAAGCGACACGGGCCAGACCCGCAGTTTTCTCGTGACGCAGATGGATGATGAGAGGCTGACTGTCGACGGCAACAACCCGCTTTGCGGCAGGGCGGTCGTTTTTACGCTCGAGATACTGGCCGTGCGCGACGCAACGGATGAAGAGACGAGAGTGGGCGAGGCGGTCATTGCGGGCGCGGATATCGACCCGTCGCTCCTGAGACCTGTTTAGGCAGCGGTGTAAACTTACACCGGCAATTTCCAGCTTTGGTGACCTGTACGGGCAATCAAGAATTCACGGCAGAAGAGGTGACTCATGAGCGAGCAAAAACCCCCCACAAAAGTTCCCGACGGCCTCACACGTTTTTTTACAACGCGTCAGATGGCGCCGAACGAAAAAGGGTTTGTCGGTTACGAAACCGTCTGGAAACCATTCCAGAAGGAAGTCGAGTACAAGACGCCGAAGAAGCCGTAGGCGTCATGCCGTAGTTCGGCGAACTTTACCGTCAGTCTTTCCCGAGATGCTGGCGCATGAACTTGGCGGCGCGCTGCAGCGAGTCCATCGCCGCCAGGTCGTCGGCAAACGTGCGCACGTCCGGTGACCTGAATTCGAAGCCGCGGCCCACCCCGGGATAGACGATCACCCGCGCGTCGCGGTTCTTCTTGCGCAGCGAATCGATGCCGGCGAGGATTGGCCGGTAGCGCTGATATTGCTCATGCTCGCCGAAAAACACCAGGACGGGTATTTCGAGCCCCTCCACTTCGGGAGCGTACTGGTACACCTGCATCGCCTCGGGCGCCTCAGGGTGCTGCCAGTGCGGGTAATACGATACATAACACGCAGTCTTTGCCTGGCGTCCTTTCGTGACCAGCGCCTTCAGCGAATAGTAGCCGCCGCGCGTGTGCGACACGACGCAGGTTCTTGCCTGGCCCCGGGCCTCTGGCAGCGAGAGCGCATAGTCGATGGCAGCGGCAGCGTCGTCCTCGAGCGCCGGATCGTGCCGGACCGGAAATTTCTCGATGAAGCGGGCACTGAACAGGTCGGGCGCGACCACTGTGAAGCCGCGCGCCGCGATGCGAAGCGGAACCAGGCGGGTGAGCTCGTCGATGCCACGCCTCCCATGCAGGAAGACGACGACCGGGAAATGACCTGCTCCCGAAGGAGAAAAGATTTCCACCGGGATCTCGGCATCGCCGCTCTTGAAAGTACCCGGCCGCGTGCGGACATCGTGATTGGCAGGCACCGGCATCGTGCCACGCTCCCACCACTGGGCATCCCACCACCACTTGCTCTCATCCTGCGGGAAGCGAATCGTCGCCCAGGGCTCGAGCGCGGCGGTGGCAGGCAGGCTGAACAGCAGGAGGCACAGCGCCAGCCCGCTCCACGCTCCACTACCGGCGTGCGCCATTCCTGCCGGCGGCTTGCATGACCGCGAGTCGTTGCAGCGCCATGTATACGTGAGCGGTCAATTGAGTTCCCGGATCTCGAAGCGCATCGAATCGAGGTCTCCCGCGATCCATGTCGCGGGCGCGGCAAGGCCGGCCACCGTGCCCGGATTGACCATCCAGGTTTTTCCGCCCTTGACGTTCGCGACCTGCTTAACGCCTGCTTCGTGCGAGTGGCCGCAGCACACCAAGTCCCAGTCGCCAGTGCACGCGAGCGCGTAGGCGTACTCGGGATAGTGGACGATGAATATCCGCCGCCCGCCCAGTTCGATGCGCGCGTCCGGGCCGTAGTACTGGATCAGGCCTCCGCTTTCGCGCATCAATCTGTGCAGCGCGACGGAGTCGCCGATGTTGTTGCCGTGAATCAGGTGCAACGGCAATCCGACTTTCTTCGCCAGCCTGAGCGTTTGCGCGCCGATCAGATCGCCGCAATGGATGACTGCCTCGGCACCCTGCGCGGCAGCTTCGCCGACGGCTTGGGCCAGCATCTCGGCCCGGTCGTGACTGTCGGAAAGTATGCAGATTTTCATCGTATTTATGATACCGCATAAGGAAGGAGAAACCCCTTGCTTATGGGCGCATCGAAATTCCTCAGTGGCGTGCTTAACGGCTGCGATGGACAATCGTTTCGTTGCCAAAGGAAACGACACTTTGAGCGCCGAGGTCAAGACCACCACCTGCTACATGTGCGCCTGCCGCTGCGGCATCCGGGTGCATCTGCGCGATGGCGCGATTCGCTATATCGACGGCAACCCGGACCACCCGCTCAACAAGGGGGTGATCTGCGCCAAGGGCGCCAGCGGGATCATGAAGCAGGCGTCGCCCGCGCGGCTGACCCAGCCGCTGCGGCGGCGAGCCGGCTCCGAACGTGGCGCCGGCGAGTTCGAACCGATCTCCTGGGACGAGGCGTTCCGGATCCTGGAAACGCGCCTTGCGAAGCTGCGTGCCACCGACCCGAAGAAATTCGCGCTGTTCACCGGGCGCGACCAGATGCAGGCGCTCACAGGTTTGTTCGCGCGCCAGTTCGGCACGCCGAACTACGCGGCGCACGGCGGGTTTTGCTCAGTCAACATGGCAGCGGGCATGATCTACACCATCGGTGGCTCGTTCTGGGAATTCGGCGGGCCGGATCTGGATCGCTCGAAATTGTTTGTGATGATCGGCACTGCCGAGGATCACAACTCCAATCCGATGAAGATGGCCATTTCCAAGTTCAAGCGCAATGGCGGGCGCTTCATCTCCATCAATCCGATTCGCACCGGCTACTCCGCAATCGCCGACGAGTGGGTGCCGATCAAGCCCGGCACCGACGGTGCGATGCTGCTG
>JBKJQK010000225.1:0-6404 GCA_046594095.1 Anaerolineae bacterium
CCTCCAGGGGCATGTCCTCGTGGAGGATCAGCTTGAGCCAGTCGAGCAATTCGCTGGTCGACGGCTTCTTCTTAATCCCCGGCACTTCGCGCACTTCATAAAACAGGTCGAGCGCCCTCGACACCAGCAGCTTCTGGATGCCCGGGAAATGAACCTCGACAATCCTGGTCATTGTGTCGCGGTCGGGGAAGCGGATGTAGTGGAAGAAGCAGCGGCGCAGGAACGCGTCGGGCAGCTCCTTTTCGTTGTTCGAGGTGATCACCACCACCGGCCGCTCGACCGCCTTGACCGTCTCCCCGGTTTCGTAAACGTGGAACTCCATCCGATCGAGTTCCTGCAACAAATCGTTGGGGAATTCGATGTCGGCCTTGTCGATCTCGTCGATCAGCAACACCGGCAGGACAGGGGAGGTGAATGCGTCCCACAGCTTGCCGCGGCGGATATAGTTGGAGATATCGTGGACCCTGGGGTCGCCGAGCTGGCCGTCGCGCAACCGCGCCACCGCGTCATATTCGTAGAGGCCCTGGTGGGCGCGGGTGGTCGATTTGACGTGCCATTCGATCAGCGGGGCGCCGAGCGCTTCGGCGATCTCATGGGCGAGGACGGTCTTGCCCGTGCCCGGCTCGCCCTTGACCAGCAACGGGCGCCTGAGCGTGACTGCGGCATTGACCGCGACCTTGAGGTCGTCGGTCGCGATATAGTCGCTGGTACCTTCGAAGCGCATTGCCTTGCCCTACAAACGAGGTGGGCGCGGCGCAATCTCTAGTAGTCGCCGCGGGCTTCCGCGCGGGCTTCGAGCAGGTCGAACAGACCGCGATTCTGCAACAGCAACTGTTCGCCGCCAAAACCAAGCGCCCGCGCGCTGGCCGGCGTTTCGGTACCGAGCGTGATGACGTGGAGGATCGAAGCGGCGTCGGGCAGGGTCGCCGCCGGCGCTTCCATGCCGACGCGCAGCGCGGCGCGGTCGAGCACGGTGCGCAGCGCCGGCCAGTCGGCGGCGAGTGCGGTCGCGGCGCCCAGCGCGCAACCGCTTCGTTCGGAGCGGGCGAGGGTTTCGACGGCGTGGCGCTGGGCGAGCAGCGCGGCCTCGCTGTCGGCGGCGCCGGGGGTCGATGGCAGCGGCCCGACGGACGCGGTCAGGCGGACGAGGAACAGCCGCTCGCGCTCGAACGAGTCGGACGCGGCGGTCAGCCAGTCACGCACCGCGCCGGCGGGAAGATGGTCGAGCGCCATCTCGATCAGCCCGGGATGGCGGCCGTAAAGCTGGCACAGCAAATGAACCGCGTCGGTCAGGTCCCGGCCGCTGTGCGGGCCGGTCGTCGTGGCCAGCGCGGCGAGATAGGAGTGGCTGGCGAGTCCCTCGGCGGCGACCCGCGCAAGATGCGCGTCGGCGACGGTGAGCGCTTGCCTGCCCGCTGCCCGGTTGATCGCCATTCCCACTTACTCCCGTCGTTACCAAGGATCCTGGCCAGGACCCTAAGCCGAGGCTTCTAACGCAAGGGCGTAAAGACGAGGTTACAGCCCGCTTCACCTTTTGGAGAGCGAGGTTAAGAAGCGCCTCAAATCGGGACGAATTTCCGGTTTGATCGTTTCCGTCGTCGGGGGGGAACCCGGCGCCGCGGCGTCCGACGCCGACCGGGCTCGAAAGCGCCCACCAGGCAGGCTTCCGTGCCCGTTTGATTTGCGTTAACAATCGCCGCGTGCCGAGCAAAATTTAGGGGGGATTCCTTGATGACTTGTCACGTCCACTTCGCACGCGCCCTCCCACTTGCCCTGTTGCTCTTTGCAGTGCCGGCCGCGGCGCAGGATGCGCTCGATCAACGCAAGAAAGAGCTGGAGGTCGAAACCGCCGAAATTGGCAAATACAAGGCGCTGTCTGAGCTGGCCGCGGGGCCTCGAGCCACAACGGAAGGGAAGGCCAGCGTTACAAACCCCGAGGTTACGGCCGAGGGCGTGGTGCTGTCCCATGTCGTGGCCGAGAACACCGCCAGAGCGATCGCCGGCGCCCTTGAATTCGGCAATGGCCGCCGGCTGCTGATTGCCTTTGGCGACCGTCCGGTAAGCACCGCGCAATATCTGGCGATGGCGAAAGGTGTCAGAATTCTCGGAAAGAATTTCGATGCGGCCAATGCGAAAGCGAGAATCTATTATGCCAACAAAGGCGCTGGCGGGTTCAAAAGCGTACCACGGCCGGGGACTTATTACGTGATGCGGGGCGAGATGGCGACGCAGGCCATCGGCCCGCTGTCGGTCGGACTGGCCGTGGTCGATACCGTGGCCAGCCTGTTCCGGGTCGAAACGACCATCGCCGGCACTGGCCTGACCATCAGCGAGAGCCGTTTCCGGACCTTGTTGTCGCACGACCTGCAGGAGAAGGGCTGGGTCGTCGCGGGTCCACCGGACCTCGCTACTTCGACCAGGCTGGCCGACAAGTGGACCAACGAGCTGGAGCCGAAACAGCGGGCCGCGCTGGATTATTACGGAACCTACATGACCCACCTGGCGAAGAAGGACGGCAAGATCGCCGATCTTCCGGAAGGCGAGATTGCGGTTGGCCAGGCGCTGGGCACGGTGTTGGGCGATTATGACGCGATGCAAAAGGCGCTGTACACGCCGGTCGAGGGCGTCCTGCTGGCGACGATCGTCGAGGAGCAGGCGGAGCTGGTCGAAGGTCCCAAACCCCACATCCTCTACATCGCACAGCGTGAAGCGGGGCTCACCTCGATGGAGAAAAAAGGTTTCTTCACCGGGCTCGGCGGCAGCATCCCGGCCTTCGTATCGGCCGCGAGTGTGATCGATTACGCATTGGTCGGCGGCCCCACGCCGATCTTCGGCAGCGTGCGGTCCCAGACCCCGCTGATGCGCATCAGCGACGTGTCGCGCCTGGCCATCAACGCGCCAAGATAAGGAGCGTCCGGTGGCAGCGGCGGGCGGTTCAGGCCGCCAGCCGCTGCTCGCCGCCGCCGCTGTCGCCGCCGATGTCCCGGCCGATCGCCGGGGCAGCGCTGGCCGGCGCCGGAATTCGAACCGGGCGGGCGGGGGCGATCCAGCGCGATGCGGCGACCACCAGGCCGAGCCCGAGGTAGCTGCCGATCACCGCCACCGGAGCGAACACCAACACCGCGCCGAACGCGATGCGCAGCCAATTGGGGTTGAACCCGAAATCCTCCCCGACGGCCTGGCAGATGCCGAGCAAGGTATCGGGACGGAAGAACAGGTTGGGGTTTTCGGCAACCGGCGGAGCGGAGTGGAGCGTCACGGTGGGCATAGATCGCGTCCTTGTGGCATGGCGGCTTAGCCGCGGGTCATGCCGGGACAGAAGCAAGGGGTGTGCCAGTTGGACGAATGGCCTGTTTTACGAGGGAGTCTGCCTTGAGGCGAGGGCGCCCGGCGGCCAGACTTGGGACGACGCGCCACGCGATATTGGCGAAATGCACCATGTTTTGCGGACAATTGCGCGCGTTTTCAGGGGGGTCGAGAGTTCACCGGATCGCGGTTGCGGCGGGGACGCAAAAACATCCCCGCCGCGCCGCATCAGGTTGTGACTACCAAGGCCACTCGCTGCTATCGACCACGCCGTCGTGGTTGCGGTCATATTGCGACCAGGTGCCCGAGCTCCAATATTCGGTCGGGCTGAGGTAGCCGTCGCGATTGGTGTCGAACGCGTTGAAGCTCGGCTCCCACGAGGCGCGGTTGTACGTGTTGTAGAACCCGCCGCCGTACCAGCAATTGGCATATTCGGCGCGGCTGATGCGGCCGTCACGATTGGTGTCCCAGGAGGCAAAGCCCCGGGCCCGATAGTCGTTCCATTCGGCATTGGAGATGCGCCCGTCGCCGTTGCGGTCGATCGGACCATAATTGCCGCAGGCCGCGTAGGTGCGCGTGGGGTCGAACGCCGCCGCGACCGACGCCATGTCGCTGCCGACGCCGCGGACGGTGTTGCACCCGGCAAGCATGGCGGCCGACGCCAGCAAACCGGTGGTGATGATCATACGCATTTCGGTTCTCCTCAAAAGAGACCCGCCGCTCGTCCCTGTTGGACGGAGGTGTAACGAGCCTGGCAGCGGAGGGGTTCCCGGCGTCTCGTCCGATAGGCAAGGCTTGCGCCAGTTCCACGGGGTGGCGGTTTCCCCGGCGTTTCGCCTTCGCACGGCGCGCGCCGCGGCGACCGAATTGGGATTTTGCGCCGCCCGATGTTGGCAAATCGCGCCAACCACGGCGCTTGCAACAGGGCCCCGCTTGGGCGGCCGGCCGCCGCGAATGTTCACAATGTTCACGCTCGTGACGCATTTTTTCGTGGTCGGTCGCCTTGGGAAGGGAGGGGAGGCGGCAATGGGGAGGGAAGGCTGAAGGGTGAGTCGGAGGTCATGAACCTATTTGGATCATATTCGAAGCGTGTAGGACAGCGGAAAACGCCGAGGGCTGGGGAAGGGGGCAGCAAGTTCGGGAGGCAGATCTAAGAGAGCCAAAGTGCCCGGCCGGCGGGGCGAACGGCCTAAGCCGTGAGTCTCGTCCGACTTCATGAGATATACTCCTGTGAGGGCTTGCTCTGCCGCCGCGAGGAACAGCACTTGCCCTAAAGCGGTTCGAGGACCCCACTTCGAGGTTCATCGAGGCAGCGTTTTTTGTCCTCTTGCAGCGAGGCGTCGTAATCGTCGCTCAGAGAATTTGGCAATGAACAATCATTGGCGGGGAAAGGCGGATACGACGTGCGGCAGTATGCTTCGTCGAACCCCTTGCTAATACAATCTGAGAGGCTTTTTTCGGCCGCTTGCGAGCGAGTTTTGCAGCTTGCTGCCCAGCGCGAGTCGTAATTTGCTTGTGCCGAAGATAGGCAAATTCGATAATTCGTGCGTCGCTCCAACGCCGCTTTAGAGTCTGCCGCTTCTTTCTTTTGGAGCTTTTCCGTTTCGACCAAAGATTTGGACTCCATCGCGATCTTCTGCGCTTGATCCTTCTCAGGAATGTAGATCACGTAATGGTACGCGACACTGAGTCCGATAAGAATTGCGGCGGCGGCCAAGGCAAACCGCAGATATTCTTGGCTTTTGTCGAGCATCTTGTTCCCCCGAAAGAGATTGCTACGCAACTACGAACTTCGCAAGAGGGGCTGGTTCGTGGAGTTGGCGTTACGGTGGAGGTGCGAGTTCAGTCGCCTTTGCGGCGCGCTAAGTACGCGTTGGCATTGATCGCAAGTTGAGTGATTCGCTCCGCGTAGCGGCAAAACGACGGCGCCGCGTAGATCATCTGCTGGTAATCCATGCTCTGGCCTTGAGTTGAGAAAATCGAATAGCGCATCCTGTCTAGGCCCGCTGTCTCGTTGCCCCAAGCCATGCCATGCGCGAGCACGTTACGCCGTGCATAGAGTATACTGGCCTTGTTCTTGACGGCCCTCCATTCAGCCGCCAACGCAGGGTCAAGAATTAGACGCTTGAACATGTGATCAAGCAGATCAAGCCGTCCCCGAAAGTTGGTGCTTGAGTAAAAGATGTTGCCCAAGATGAAATGGCCCTCCCCTGTGGGCATTTCCTTATTGACGCCCATGCCCATGCCCCCTCCTGTGAGGGCGCATATTGTAAGCCGCGTGAAGAGATCGCAAAGCGCGTCCTCGACCCGGCCCCACTGGGTGATCGCAACGCCGAGGGCTTCATAGAACTCAGCGGCGGTGTTAGGAGTTTTACCCATGACAAACACCTATCCGAAGCACGAGGACACGACTTGCGGGATGCTGGCGTCACTGTCATCGCCGCACAAGCTCAAGAAGACGGGACGTTCAGACAAAGGGCATTCCAAAGGCCTTTTGCTCATTTTATCTGCTCCCCTCCTCGCTCTGACATTGCCAGCGAACGCACAACAAGTCGGCAGCGATGATGCCACTTTCGCCGACGGCATTCTCGTAACGAGCGGGGATGTATCGACCTGTCCGTATCGGCTCGTCCAGCCTGTTACCATCAGCATGACCGAGGATTATGGCGCTGACACGCGCGGTAAAATATTTCAAAAGTTCAGGGATCAGGCAATCAAGCTTGGTGGCGACGCCGTTGTTCTTGTGACAAAGGGCGGGCGGCATATGACGATGTGGGCTTGGACGCGGCGCGAGTATGTCGGTCGCGTGATCCGGTATGTCAGTCGGGACTGCGCTCCCAAAGAATAGGGACGTACAGCGAAAGCCCCTTCGACTTCCCTAGGATCAGGTCCGGGGTGACGGTTAGGGAGTGGCTGGACCCCGGATCAAGTCCGGGGTGACGGTTAGGGCGGAGGCAGGTTTCGAGCGAGGCTTCCCCTCACCCAACTGCGCCTAGGCTCGTTCCTCGCCAAGGCTTCGTAACCCTCTCCCCTAAGGGGCGAGGGATTATTGATCCAGGAAGCTCCGCATTTTCCGGCTCCGGCTCGGATGCTTCAGC
>JBKJQK010000322.1:0-28926 GCA_046594095.1 Anaerolineae bacterium
GTGCGCGACCTGCAATGAGGAGCGCAACGACCCAAATCCGCTCAAGTTCATCAAGGCTAAATCAGACAAACTCGGCACGATCTTGCCG
Source organism: Anaerolineae bacterium (assembly GCA_046594095.1). GTDB lineage: Bacteria > Chloroflexota > Anaerolineae > J036 > Brachytrichaceae > Brachythrix. The sequence continues at coordinate 89 of JBKJQK010000322.1, forward strand.
GTGGGCAGCTATGCTGTAAACCTGGTCTGGGATGGCGGCTGCAAGAATGGCATCTACACTTGGGAGATGTTTGAGCGCCTGCGAAAAGAGCATCCTGAATGGGTGTCCGAGACGCTTCAACCTTAAAAAGCCTCAAAAAACTTGACATCTCCCGCGGCCTGTGTATAATTGGTTTTCGTCGTTGCGGGATAGAGCAGTGGCAGCTCGTCGGGCTCATAACCCGGAGGTCGTAGGTTCGAATCCTACTCCCGCTATTTCAAATCCCCAGACCTTGCGGTCTGGGGATTTTTATTTTGTTTTCGGTTGGTGGCGACCAACCATAGGGTTGCGGTACGCGCGCGCGGGAAGGGGCGATCTGATCGCTCGGTCGGGCTCTGAGTTAGCGGTCAAACCGCTTCGACTTCCGACTAATTCAACGCGCAAACCGTTGTGCGGCCGACGTGGGCCGCTTGCCAAGACCCGCCCCCTCGCTTAATATGGCTTCATGGCGCGCCCGGACGCCGCCGGCATGACCGACGAGGCCAGCCTGCGCGCCGCGCTGAACAACGAACCGCAACTGGCCCACGACTGCCTCGCCTGGCGGATGGGCGCGTTCTTGGGGGCCTTTGTCAACCTGGAGGTTGTTCGGGCCGGAAAATCCGAACAAGCCGGCGCGCGTTCAAAGTCCGAAACGGAGGGCAAATGACATGGAAGCGAACTCCTCAAACCCGGCGCCCGGTGGGCGCGTAACCGACCGAACGCCCGACGATCCCTTCGGAGGACCGCGCGTCGAAGCGCACCCCATCCTTGACTCACTTGCTGTGTCGTTCGGCGCGCGAGCCATCGACGGCGCGAAGGCATTCGGCGCGACGTCACTGCCGCCGATCGCCGATGCGTTTCCAGGCGCGCTTACGCCAGTTCCGCTTGGACCCGGCGAGGGAGCGGATGGGCGGCTGACCCTTGATCTGAAGGAAGGCGCGCCGATCGATAGCGTGGGTTCGGATACACCCGTTCGCGTCACGACCCAGGCCATGGACCACGACAGCGCCAAATCCGGGGACGACGTACTGCTCGTCGGGTTCGACGGCGAGTCGGGAATGTATCTCCCGATGGGCTTTGGCGCAGCCGGCGAAACGGGCGTCGAGTGGGCCGTGACCCGGCTGCCTTCGGGCCAGCGGGACGCGCCGGGCGGGAAATCAATCGGCGGCGCGCTCTCAATGCTTGCCCTTAAGCTGGGCGCCAGCAAGATAGGGCTGGACAATCCCTACCCACTCTTGCGGTCAGCCCACGCGGTCAAAGCCGAACGGGGAGGGTTCCGGGCGGAATACGACAGTGACGGAGCGACCGCCCTACAGACGCGGGTCGCATCCGCCCAACGCATCGCCGTGCTCGCCCACGGATTTACCGGCGACACCCGCAACATGATCGCGGCGCTGCCGGCGCTTGATACGTTTGCGCCCAACCGGGCGGGCTACGACCTCGTGCTGGCTTTCGACTACGAGACCATCAATACCCGCATCCAGGATTCGGCGCTCGCGCTCAAGGAGAAACTCGCCGCGATCGGGTTGGCGCCCGGACATGGCAAGACCGTCCACCTGATCGCGCATTCGCTCGGCACACAGGTAAGCCGCTGGTTCATTGAGCGCGAAGACGGGCGCGAGATCGTCACAAAGGCCGTGTTACTCGGCCCGCCCAACGATGGGACGCCGCTCGCGGCGATGCAGGAGTTGCTCACCGTCGTGGTCGGTCTCGGGCTGAATGGCCTGCTCAGCGTCGTCGCGCCGTGGGCGACGCTCGTGTGGGCTATCCGGGCGCTGACTTCGCTCGTGGCGGGCTTCGAGAAGATCGACACCACCCTCGACCAGCTCAAACCCGGCTCGGATTTCTACAGGGATCTCAACCGAAGCGACGATCCGGGCATCCCGTACCGCGTCATCATCGGCAACACCTTCAAGATCCAGGCCCGGCCAATCGATCCAAAGGACTCGGCAGGCGCCCTCCTTCGCCAGGTATTCTCCGAAAACACACGCAACCGTCTGTTGTCGCTCGTTTTTGCCAACCAACCTAACGACCTCGCGATCAGCCTCGCCAGCGCCGAGCGCCTCGCGACGATCACACCTTCGCGCGTTCCCAATCCGAAGACCAATACGGTTGCCTGCGATCATTTGTCCTACTTTTCGAGTCCCGCTGGATTGGCCGCGCTCGCGGCCGCTGTTGCGGATTGAAGGAGAAAACGATGTCCACCCCCTTCCCGAACGGCTATGCGCTCCTGATTGGCGTCGACGAGAATAGCGTCGCCTCCTGGGCGCTGCCCGATGTCGCGAAAGATGTTGCCGCGCTTCACAAAGTCCTGGCGGATCCGGCGCAGTGCGCCTACGTCAGCGACAACATCCGCGTCCTTTCAGGGACGGAGGCTACCCGGTCGAACATACTTGACGGGCTGGCCTGGTTGAAGGCAAAGCTGGCCTCCGATGAGAGTGGCAACGCCACGGCCGTCGTTTACTACAGCGGTCACGGGCATCGGGAGGCGGGCAGCTATTTTCTCGTGCCGTATGACGTCATGGCCAATATTCGCGTGAGCGGGTTACGGGCCGACGACTTCGCCGCGGCCATCGACGACCTGAAACCGCAGCGCCTGCTGGTGCTGTTGGACTGTTGCTTCGCCGGCGGCATCGGCGCCAAAGACATTGATCCGCTGACAACAATTACGGCTGCGCCGATTCCGGCCTCGCTGTTCCTGGCCAACGGCAAACGAGGTGCAACAGGCTTGCGCCAGGCGGTCACCCCGACGATTGCAAGGGGCATCGATGACTTCGGGGCGCTGGCGAAGGGGAGCGGTCGGGCGGTGATGAGCGCCTCGCAAGCTGATCAGAAGTCATGGATCCGTGGCGATGGCGCAATGAGTGTGTTCACCTACCACCTGGTCGAAGCGCTGACCGGCCACGCCGGTACGATAAGGCTGACGGCGGATTTACAAGGTGTGGGCGTGCTCAACGCCATGTTGCATGTGTCGGTCAATGTCCCGGAAACGGTCCGCCAAGAGAGGCAGGAAGAACAGGTGCCCGATTTCACGTTCACGGGCCAGAACTTCCCGCTCGCGCTTGTGCGCGGCGGCGTTGGCGTTTCGAAAAGCACTGATCTGCTCGACCCGCTGGCCGTCGTTGCGGCCGCGCCCGAGCCGCCACCGGCCGGCGTGACAATGCTCGTCAAGAACAGCGGCAGGTTGGCCCAGGCGCGCGGCAAAGGAAACGTCGACAACGTCAACTAAATGCACTGACAAAGCCGCCGGTTAGCCAGATTGCTGAAAACTCAAGCGTCGTCCAACTGATCGCATGGCTTCTGCAAAGTCGTCATCTGGCGGAAATCTGGAGCCGGAATGCCCGATCCGGGTGCGCGGCAAAGTTCTGGCGGGCAGAAGCCGCGTTTTTGAAACCGCGAATGCGATCGTCGGCGCGAGATACAGGACCATCACGCACGCCTACATCGGATGCCGGACGATGGCCCATGGGCCGGTGTCCATGACCATCTTACCGGCCTCGATCTCAACTACGCAGCGAATGTCCATGGGCCGGCAGTGAGCGACAATAAGCGCATGACACAGCCACCCCCTGGCGCAAACACTTCGCCTCCCGGCGCAAGAGAGCCTGCCCCCGCCCCGCCGATGCTGGACGTCGCTGCCGTCATCGGCGCGCTTGCGTTGACTTTTTCCGTTGCGCTTGGCGCCGCCATCGCGGTCCCAGCAACCCTGGTGACGGCCATCCGGACCCTGACGGTCGCGGCGGGAGAAAGCGGCGCGCCGACCACGAGCGGTCTGGAGGCGGCCGGCGTTCTGACGGTCTTGCTGATCCTGATGAGCGTGCCGGCGGCCGCGGGGTGCGCCCTGAGCAAAGCCGGCTGGGCGAAGGGCGTCGGCGCGGTGGGCGCGGGGGTGCTCGCCGCGCTGGCGACCGCGCTTCTTCTCGCGACGGCCATCTGGCTCGCTGGATTCTCGCCGCGCGCAACCCCGCCTTTGCTCGGCGCCTTTCTGAACACCCTATTCGGTTGTCTGCTGCTCGGCCTCGGATGCGCTATCACTATCGCGGCCGGGCACCCGCGCGTCGCCGGATACTTCGTTTATCCGATGCTGGCCGTCTTCTTCGTCGACATCGTCGCCATCGTTGGCTTTGGAAAGCTGGCCATCGATGCGACCTTCGCCCTGAACCTGGCCTTTATCCTGATTGTGGCTGCCGTCATCGCCGCGCTGGGCCTTTTCGGCAGGAATCAGGAATTGATGCGCGAGAAGTAGGCCGGCCGTCAAGAATTCTGCGTGCGCCCTAATCCTCGATCAGGCTGGGCGGCTCTTCCGGGTCTGGTTTTTTCGGGACGGGTGGCGATTCCGCCGTGTGCGGCAAATGGTCGATGATCAGCGGCGCGGGCGGCTTAGCGGCGCCACCCGGCGAAACGTCCGTCAGGTCATGGACATTCAGATACGGACTCCCGCTGGTCATCTTGCTCAGCGACTCGACCGCCTCCGCGCGCAGGGCCTGGCCCACCTGTTGCTCGCCAAACTCCTGAACCAGTTTGATGTTCATCCGGCGCTCAACCATCTTCTCGAGTTTGTCCTTGAGTGACTCCGGGCATTCAATCTCCTGGATCGAACAGCGCGGCCGGAGTAGACTCAATGCAAATGGCTTGAGCCGGTCGTCGATCAAGTCGAACACCTGGGGCTCGAGATTGCTGAAACTGAGGTGTCCCGAGCATGCGTCCACGGCAGGGACATGCGAGAAGACTTCTTGCGCCGCGCGTTGGGCGTTGTCCTCGACAAGCTTGCGCTGCTCGTCGGGCGTTTTGCAGCGCATGCAGGCGAACCCCTGCTCGGATGGCGGCAGCGTCCACGGCGCGAACCGATACTCGAGCTGGAGGACAACGGTGACCTGTGGCCCATCGGCCGTGTTGACCTTCTCAGCCGGGAAACGGGTCTTGTCCGGCAGGATCTCGAGGGTGAACGCAACCCGCTCGGCGCCCACCGCCAGCCAGAGCTCCTTTGGACCGCGCTCGATCCGATGAAAGCGCTCGTTGCGCAGGATGACCGCCAGTTCGCGCCCGGGCACCCAGCGCCAGCCGAACCGCGACAGGATGCGTTCCTTGAAACGATGACCAAAGGTGGCTTCGGGATGGACTGGCATGGTCACCTATCAGGCGAAAGTGTGCGAGCCATCCGCATCGGCCATGATATACGCCCGGCCGGGCAGATTGACCGCCAACATCAGGTTCTCAAGCGTGCGATCACGCCGGGTTTCGGGCGTGCCGCGGAACTTTCCGGTCTTGGACGGGAACTTCAGGGTGGTCTCGAGCAACTCGCGGGGCGTCACGGGTCGGCCGCCCGCGCGGGCCAACTGCTCAAGCAACGCATAACCGACGGGGTCGAGATCCGGGATGGGCCGCTGGTCGATGGTGATCACTCCCCGTTTCGGGTCCAGACTCACGACTGCGGGCGGCGGGCGCGAAGAGGCCATCGTGGCTCTGGTTTGGGCGCGATCGGCGGGATGCTTCAGTCGCACAAACGCCTCAAATACCGGAGAAAAGAAGCGTATGGACGCCCCATCGCTCAGGATCAGACCCTTCTGGCGCAGACGGGACGCAATCGCATCGCCGGGTTTTGCGCCGCCGGGCAGGCCGGTGAGCGCGGCGCCCTCGACGGCGTCCAGGCTGTCCCAGATCGTCGCGCACTCCAGCGAAACGTCGCCGCGCTGTACCAGGCGCTCGGCCGCGTCGACGGCCAGGATCGTGGCGGTGGCGCGCTCAGCCGCGGCGTAAATCAAGCGGAGCAGCCCGGCGTGTCCACCCGAGAGCTGGATCATCCGCTCACGCTCGGCCGGCGCCCACGCTCGCGGCGTCATCCCGGCTGCGCTCTGCCTCGCCAGGCGGTCAATCATACGTTGACTATCAGCGGACTCATACGGGCCGACCGGATAGACCGGCCGGCTGACAAGCTCGAAGAAGTCCTTGTACTCGGCCGTATTTGGCCGGGAAAAGTGGAGTTCCTTCCATGTCACGACAACGTAAGCCAGGCGGGTCTTGAACTCGTCGCGCAGTTTGCGCAGGCTGTTCAACGCCGCCGGCTCGGCTGTCATCACCACTTTGTCGAAATCATCCAGGATGAAGAACACCCTGTCCGCATCGCCGCGCGCGAGAACCAGCTCGACCGCGTCGCGCAAATAGGCAAACACCCGCAATGCCGATTCGACCCCGGTCGCGGCCTCCCAGATTTGAGTCAATTCAGCGCGCAAAAGGTTGAGGGCGGGCGCCGCGTCGGCAGAGACCGACGTCCGCCGAAGCGCCTCGAGCAGCGCCTGCTGAAGCGCCTGAGGCGATGTGGCCGAGAAGTCCTGGAAGTCGACATACACCCCGAGCATGCGGGCCCCGCCGACGCCAAGGGCGCGATCTCGGACATCTCGCCGGACAAGATGCTTGGCCACGTTGGACTTTCCGGAGCTCCCCACCCCAATCACCGAGCACGAATCTCCCTTCGCCAAAGTGCCGAGGATGCTCCCGCACAACCTCCCGCGAAAATCGACCGGATTCAGGCTGGAATTATTGGACATGGGCAAACACTGTCTCCAGTTTATCGAAAATCACGGCGGCCGCCACCAGCGCCCGCCAGCGCTGTTCGCGCGGGAACGACACTTTTCCGGCGACTCTGAGCGCCTCATACATGAGCGCATGGTAATACGGGCGGACAGGCCCGGCGCCGGTGGCCAGCCGGGCGAAGCGCCGAATGGCCCGGACGGCGGTGACCGCCTTGCGGGCTTCCGGCAGATCCCGCGGGTTGTTGCATTCATCGCTGACATCGTCGAATGCGTCAAGAGACGGGCCTGTGATCGTGTCGATGAGCCTGGCCATGAATTCGTAGTTCTGGTCGATCCGCATCAGCGAAAACAAGACGTCGGCCTCAAACTCCACGTGGTCGACCAGATGGAAATGCCCCTCGCCCATCGACTCGTAGTCGAGATACCAGCAACTGGCGCGATCGGGATCGACCAGAATGTTCCCGGCGTGAAAGTCGCCGTGGCGCAACTGGGTGCTGACCCGCTCGGACGCGCATTCGTACTTTCCCGCGCCCAGAACGGGCACAGCGGGATTACGCAACCGACGCGGCTTTCCATCGCATTGCACCACCAGCTCGCCGTCGGTGACGGCGATCGCGGTGGGACGGTCGGCCCGGGTGAGATCGTTGGTGATATTCTTAAAACGTTTTGCAGCGCTGATCCGCCCGCGGTAGTATTCAGCGAGCTCCAGATCGTCGTCGCCGCTCAAACGCCGGCGGTTGAGCGGGCGAAGGGCCTCGTCAAAGATGGAAGCGACGAGTTCGCTGATCCGCCTGAGGCCCGCCTCGGAATCCCTTTCATCACGGAAATAGGCGGCAAAGGTTCGCGTCTGGTCAAGCTCGAAATACGGGACGGCGTAGATCTGGGCCTGGAATCGGCTGCTCAGGGCGTGCCGTCGCTCGCGCAGACCGTAGCCGCCGATGACGTTCTTGAAGCGGTCGAATTGGGTATGCTCGTCGCGGCCATCCTCGCCGCGCGAACGGGTGATCTTGAGCACCACGTCCGCGTGCGGATCGTTCGTGAGCGAGTATGGGCGCATGCGAAGCACAATTGAGTTGTCACCCGAGTCGGAGATCGGCAAAAGGTCGACTCGGGATGCGCGTACCGCCTCGGTGGCGGCCCCGTCCCAGCCATGCGTGGCGCGCTGGAAAAGAGACAGCAACTCAAGCTCGGTGTCTGCCCGGGCGGCGGGATCGTCCTTTGGATAGAGCTTCGTTGCGATATTTGCCCAGGACGCGCTGCTATTTGGAAAATCGACGCGGATCCCGCTGTAATAGTCGCCGGCGCAATCGGCAATCAGGGCGTGGACGTCGGCGGGCCTCGCAAAATCGCGATTCTTGTCCAGAAACTTGAGCCGCCGCGCGCCCGAGTTTCGCAGCGCCGCCTGCGTCCGGTCTTCCTTGTCGCTAAAGTAAATGACCGGGATGCGCTCCGCCAACCGCGTCCCCAGCTCGAGCCCGGCTGCGCGCTCGTTGGCATCGTCGAGAAAGACATCGACAAAGGCAAGGTAGATGTCCTCGCGCTCGAACAGCGCTTCCGCCTCGTCGAGGTTCCCCGCCTCCCGGGCCGAGTATCCAGGCGGCAGGCTCCGCCTGACCATTTCGCGGTCATCGGGAACATCGTCGGCAATCAGGATTTTTCTGGTTGGATCAGCCATCGTGTGTCATGTGCGGCGCCGGGTTCAATCCTCAAGCATCGCGGGCAGTCGCAGTGTAAAGCGCGCCGTCGGGTCGCCGGGTCCGGGCGGATCGAGACTTCCGCCCAGCAACGTGGGCACCTGCCGGGCGACAATCCACAAGCCCCGCCCGCGCCCGACGTCCTGAGGGCTGGAGAGCGGCGTATTGCCGCGGAGCGCTTCGAGCGTCAATCGCGGAAGTGGCGAGGAATTCTCAAGCGTGATCAGGGTTTCACCCGACATCGGATCCCGCCGCGCCTCAACCGCGATCCAACCGCTTCGATTCGTCCGCTCAGCCTCCTCGGCGTTGGTCAGCAGCTCGTACAGGATCCAGCGCAGCACGACCGGGCGGGTGGGAACGAACTGGCCAATGACCTCGGTTACGACCACGTTGACTTGATCCACCTCGTTATGCAGGCTCCGCCAGTCCTTGACGGTTTCGGTCAGCCACCGTCCGATGTCGATGCTCTCGATGCGCTTGAAGCGGCCGTAGATCAACCTGCTCTGGGCCTGACCGCTCTCCTGGGCGATCCGGTCCAGGTGCTTGAGGGCGGCCGCCACCTCGTCCACCCCAACCACATGGGTGAGGCTCTCGATCGCCCACTGCGCATTGTTGCGGATCGTCCGAAGCCGGCGATTCCACTGATGGGTCTGCTCCGCCTCGATCAGCTCATAGTCTTCCACGCGCAGGCTGTTGGCAAGTTGCCCGCGCAAGCGCTGCCGCTCGGCGTTGATCAACACGCTGGTGCGCTCAGCGATCATGGCCAAAAGCGGCAGATTCCGCCTTTCGGCGCTGTTGATCCGGCGCGGCGTCGTCCAGGCCAGGACCAACAGCAGACCTTCGCCGACCGCGCACCAGACCGATGCCTCCGCGCCGAGCGCGTGATGAGAGTCGCAGTCGGGATTGCCATACTCCTCGCGCGCCCCGAGTTCGCGCCCGGCGTATTCAAGGTATGCCTGGCGCCTGCTGAGCGCCTCGTCGCGGATTCGCGGGCAGACCCGCGCCAACGCGGCGGCGAGCCCCGGTTCCACCCCGGCCAACACCGTCTGCGATCTCCTGGCGCCGACCGACAGTAGGACCGCGCTGTCGGGAAAGCGCTCGAGGCGCCAGTCATACGTGTCGAGCTTGAAGAACTCGCGCATCTGGGCCAGCATCGCGGCATACAGGTCTTCGTCGCGTTCAGGTTCCACCAGTTTGACCAGCGCCTGGTTCAAGCGGTCGGTCAAATAGCGGCCGCGCTCCAGGCTCTCGTGGGCGCGGGCCTTGTCCAGGATGGCGCCTGCCCGTTGCGCAATCTGGTCGAAGAGCGTCTTTTCGCCGGCGGTGAAGCCGGCGGCGGCGCTGGTTTGGAATGAGATTACCGCCCGGGGCGGCGCGCCCGCCCCGCCGCCCATCGGGATGCTATACGCCACCTGGACGTCCGGCTCCATGCGCATGAACAGCGTGTATTTTCGCGCCGCGCACCAGGCAGGCACATCGACGATGTCCTGGATGTTCCCCCGGAGGGCCTCATGCACCGGCCCAAGGCACGCCTCATCAACGGGATAGTAAATGTAGCGCGGCTGGCCATCCAGCCAGTCATGACCGCTGGCCGAACGCGCCACCCGGATCGTCGCCTGACGCCGGTCAAGCCCTCCCGGCTCGGTCGAGGTCTCCCATGTGCTGATCACCAGAAGTTTGACCGTCTCGCGCAACGCCTCCAGCGTAATGGCGGCAATCCGCTCAGCCGCCGCCTGATACGGCAGGCGCTCCATCCCCAGAGCGCTGAGCGACTCAAACATCCTTCGCTGGGCGGCATCCTCGGCCGCCCGGAGCGACAGCGCGAGCTGAAAAGCCATCGCCGGCAGCGCGTCAAATTGCTCCTGAGACACGGGATCGGCCACGAAAGGTTTGTCCACGACCAATAAACCGAGCAATCGCTCACCTTCGCGCAGGGGCACCAAAAAGGCGGGATTTCGTTCGCCATCGCTGGCGCCCTCAACCCGCATCAATCCGGCCAGACCGGACAGGGCAAGCTGGCCGGGTTCACACCAGGTGATGTTCCCATCCTGAAGGGCAGGCCCAACGATGGGATCCGAGGGCCAATCGTCCAGCGCGAACGCCGGCGCTTCGTGGGTCAAGGGCGTCGCCGCTGCCGCGGGCACTCCACCCGAATCCGACCTAAACGACTGCAGCGTCTGGTCCAGCGTGGCCGGCGCGCGCTCCCAGCCGATTGCCTGCTCCGACTGGCTGTGATGGCCGATGGCCAGCCCGCCGTTCAGCCGTGATGCTCCGACCGCGCGTAACAGCACTGCCCGGTTGAATTTGAGGCCAAAGCCGGCGGTGATCGCGGTGAGGAGCAGCCACTGCGCCCGAAGCGCCCGAGGCCCGCCGGCGCCGTAATCGCGCTGGGCGATGCGTTGCGACTGGCTCAGGGCAGAGTCGCTCAGCACCTGGGCCTCGAGATCGATGATCCGGTCAAAGATGTGGGCCAGCGCCAGGCGCCATCGCTCGTCATGGTCGTGGCGGGCTTCGATCGTAAGATGCCCTCGGGCAGGGCTGTACTCGGCCTCGGGTAGCAAAACCGCGCCGTAGGGTCCCTGATCCCGGCACAACGGAAAGACGATGAACGGCCGGTCCGCGTCGTCCAGCCATACCTCGGTCTCGGGCCGCAAACAGGTGTCAAGGAGGGGCGCGACGGCGGCCCGCTCGATCAGCGTCTGGTCCAGCATGGCCGCCAGGGGCGAAGGGACCGGACGTTCCAGCGCGCCAGGGCGTATCTCGTAGAACCGCGCGTCACCGGCATTCGCCAGCGGCCTGAACGGGGCATACCGCGCGACACGTGTTGCCTCGCCAAAGCAAATGCTCAGCGCCCGGGCCGCGTTCTGCCAGGCCTGGCTCGGGCTGGCGGCCAGACTCACCCAATTCCCGACGGTCGCCACAAGCGCATCCAAGCCCGCTCGGAAGCGGGTGCGATAGGGCGCCAGCGCGTGAATGGCCTCGGAATGCAGCCCATGCCGGGCCAGCGCCGCCGCAACACGTTCCGGGTGCTGCCGAAACTCACGCGCAAAGAATCGCTCCGTCAGCGCGCTCCGAAAGCGCCAGGCATCGTTTTCTCCGGCGAAGATTCCCAACCAGACGCTGGCGGCGGGCCCGGTCGGCTGGACGAAGTCGGAGCGCAGGGCCGGACCCTCTTCCCGCAGAAGACGAAGCGTCAGCCGGAGCGCGCCGGGATCGGCTTCGACCAGCTCGCCATAGCGGGGAAGCAGAGGCGCCACGCTGCTCGGATTGTTCCGAGCCCGGGTAATTGCCAGTTCGACCCGCTCAGCCGTCAGGCGCGCGCCTTTTGCCACGTCGAACAGGTAGGCCGACATCCTCTCGATGTGATAGGGGTCGCCGCAGCACAACGCGTCAAGTTGATCAATGAGCGCGCTCCGACGGTCGGAGCGAATCAACTTCAGGCGGCTTTCCCAGAAGTCCCGCCTGACCTTTTCCGGGCAATCGGTCATCGTGACGCTCTCGGTGACCCCGTGGAGGGGAGAGGACTTGCTGAACAGCCTCTGGCGAAGGGCCTCGGTGCTGGCGACGACCAGCGCGCAGAACGGGCCGTCGTTACCCGGACCGCCGGACCCTCTCTGGGCGGCGGCTCGGAGCTCCTCCAGCAGCCAGTCCTCGTCGCTCAACTCGGCATGATCGATGAGCAGCGCGAGGTCGTGATCGCGCCCAAAAGCGGCCTCGAAGGCCATCGCGCGCAGGCGCGTGGTGGCGGCCGGATCGTCGGTCGAGCGCGCCTCCTCCGTGGGTTTGAGCGCGTTCAGCACGTCGCGCCAGAATTCAGCGGCGTTGTGGGGCGGCTCCGGCTGGCCCATGTCGATCAACGCGACCTGCATCCGGCGGCGGCGTTTCGCGCGCTCGGCCACACGGCGCAGCACCTCGCTCTTGCCCGCCCCGAGCGTGCCGATCAGCAACACGGATTTCCCGCGCGTGATACGGGCAAAGACGTCCCCAGCAATCGGGTCAAGATAGCCGCTATTGGCGAAGATCGGTTTGTCGATTGCGCGGATGGCGGACCGCACCGGCAGAATGCCCATCAGAAACCCTCCTGGGCGATCTTTCGCAATTGATATCGGATATCGTACGTCCGGGTCAGCGCGGCAGGCAGACCGCCGTAAGCAAAGGCATACGAGCGTCCCTGGCGCGCGAGAAAGCCAGTCGTTTCAAGGGCAGTCAGAGCTTCCTCGATGTCGGACCGGAAGACGTGCGCGCCGCGTTTTTCAAGCCAGCTATCCGCGTCGGCGAGCGTGAAGCGCTCGGCGGGATCGCGGATCCAACGGTTCTGCATGAAGCTGAAGACGACGAATTGCTCCAGGTTCGAGGCGTTCATCATGAGCTCGACCGCCACCCGATCCCGGATCGCGGTGTCCTCGGCGGCTTCGAGGACGAGCACGGGCGTAACGTCGCGGCGGCCAAGCTGCTCGAGCCGGCGCAAGATGAAGGCGCAATAGTGCTGGATCAGATTGGGCTGGCCGCCCGTCTCGTGATGGATCCTGGCAATGACGGCCGTACGGTCGATGACGTTCAGCCCCAGGTTGAGGAGCGGCTCGAGGACCAGTTGCTCAGTCTCACGCAGGTCGAAATTGGTCACCCGCAGGGTCGTGACGAAGTTAAAGAGCGGCGTGTCGCGATCGCCGGCAACCTTCTGGGCCACTCGAAAACCCGCCATCAGCACGCGCAGCGGCTGTCGCTCCGCGGGAACGCCATCGCCGCCAACATCCCTCGGAAGCCGAACGGACGAATTTGCGACCGCCCGCAACATCGACACAGCCGCCCAGCCATCCCGGCGGTCCCACTCGAGCAACTTGTCAACCTCGTCCAGGACCAGCATGAGCTTTTCCCGTTTTGCCCGGAAGACGCGCTGGAGAAAGGCCTGCATTGAGAATGTGCGGTCTTCAAACACCCGCGGCACTTCGCGCGGTCCGTCAAGGTCGCGGATCACATCGGCATAGAACGCATTGCGATCAGCAAAAACTGAGCAATCAAAGTATCGGAAGGCGCTCGGATTGGGCGAATGCCGGGCGGCCAGACGCAGCGCTTCCCTGGCCAACGATGTCTTGCCCATTCGCCGGTTGCCAAGGATCAGGAAGCTCGAATTGGCACTGTTGCGGATTTGGCGCAGCTCGCGCTCACGCCCAAAGAACTGCTCGGCGGTCACGGGCCGCGAAGTCTCATACGGGGCCAGGGCCGAAATGGGCGCCTGAAGGCTGATCTCGGCGATCAAGGCGTTCGAATTGGGCGGCCCATTCAAGATACGATTCTGCGCCGCTTGATCGAGGATCAGAGGCGGTTGAATCTCGGCCCGGCACAGCACGATGAGATCGTCAGCATGGCCGTCGGCCTGGGCGATAAGATTCCGGCGATGCCAGCCCTGCTCTACCGCGATATCGTCGATCAGGCGCTTGATCTTGCCCGCGCCAAGTTTGCCCAGGGTGGCGGCCGACAGATGAATCCACGGCGTGCGCTCGCCCAGGCGGAGGCGAAAACGCGACAGGTCGACAAAATATGCGGCCGCCCCGTCAAACCCGGCCAGGGGCGCGGGATGGACGGCGACCTTCAGCGTGTCCGAAAGCCAGGCCAGAAGGGGCGGCAGTTCGGCGGGCATGTGAAGATGATATCAGCCCGTTTGCAGCCAGACCCGCATTTCAGCCGTCCCCCGGTTGGCCCAGGCGTAATAGGGGACGAGCGTGACCGGCGCATCTTCGCGCGCCGCCGGGCGGTTTGCATACAGCGCGCCGCGGGCGGGCGGCCGCAGGCGGGTGCCCATGCCCCGCAACACCGTGACCCCGCCCAACAGGTCGTGGTCATGGCTGGGCTCAAACACCGTCGGTCGCTGACCCGACCCAAGCGCAAGGCACTCCAGAGCGCCGCCGGGGTTGTCGACGGCCTCGGCGCAGTACACCAGCGGACCGCGCTCCACCGCGACGCGGCCAGCAAGCTGGCGGATCTCGGGATGAGGATGGGTAAAACGGACGGGCATGCCGAGCTTGAGCGAGACCCGATCGCCGGCTGCCCATACGCGCCGCAAGGTGAGATAGCCGGCCTGCTGGACAGGGTCCTCAACCGGCGCATCGTTAACAAAGGCCCGCCAATGCTCGCACCAGGCCGGTATACGCAGGCGAAGCGCGAACTCCGCGGACGCGGGCAGGCTCAGCGCAATATCGATCTCGCCATCCCACGGGTAGCAGGTCCGGGTGACGAGGATGACCGTTTGGCCGCCGATGTCGACTCGCGCCGATCCCTGGGCGTATAGATGGGTCCATATCCCATCGGCGCCCACCGAATGCATGAGCCCGCCCGCCCCCGCAAGGACTCGGGCGATATTGGGCGGACAACACGCGCAGTCGTACCACGGTTGGCGGGCGTGCTGGCCGCGGCTGGCCAGCGGGTTCTCGTAGAAAAAGGCCGCCCCATCCAGCGAGATACCGCTCAAGATGCCGTTGTAGAGCGCGCGCTCGATCTGGTCGGCGTGGCGCGAATCACCTGTGATGGCCAACATGCGCTGGTTCCAGAACGCCAGGCCAATCGCCGCGCACGTCTCCGCATAGGCGTCCTCGTCCGGCAGGTCGTAGTCGCGGGTGAAGCCTTCGTTGTGGCCTGACGGGCCGATCCCACCGGTGACAAAGAGACGCGTAGCGGTCATTTGCTGCCAGAGCCGCTGGAGCGCGGCGAACAGCGCTGTGTCGCCAGTCTCGGCCGCCACATCGGCGGCCCCGGTGTAGAGATACATCGCCCGAACAGCATGCCCTACGACCTCAGTCTGTTCGCGCAACGGGCGATGAGCCTGTACATACTCGTAGGTCCTGGCCCAATAAGCCTTCGGATCGTCGCCGCGAAGGCGGGCCTCGATGTCGTAGTAGTACGGCTGCTGGCCGCGGGCATCAATGAAATAGCGGGCCAGTTCCAGATAGCGCCGCTCACCCGTGGCGCGGGCGAGCTTGACCAGGGCGAGCTCGATTTCCTCGTGCCCCGGATAACCGCGGCGCTGGCTGCTCCCCCACCCGAACATCGATTCGATGTGGTCGGCGCATTTGCGGACGACATTGAGCAGGGACGTCTTGCCGGTGGCCTCGAAGTGAGCAACCCCGGCCTCGATCAAGTGCCCAGCGCAATACAGTTCGTGCAAATCCCGCAGATTTGTCCAGCGCCGGCTCGGATCGATGCCCTGAAAGTACGCGTTCAGATAGCCGCTCGGAAGCTGTATCCGGGCATAACGGGCGATGAGCGCATCGAGATCGGCCTCGAGCGCGGGATCGGGATGAGCCGCGAGGGACAGGCTGGCCGCCTCGATCCACTTGGCATTGTCCGAGTCCCAGAAGTGGTGCGGCCGATTGGGCATCCCCAGCCGCCAACCCAGATCAAGCGCGCCCAGCCGGCCCGTCAGCGCAAGCTGGTTTCTGATATGTGGAATCGTGACGGCGCGGTTGGCCTCGATGCGGGGCGCCCAGAAAGCGTCTGTGAGGATGACACGGGTGTGCGGGACCGGGGTCAGGAGTCTCATATCTTTCATCGTATCATCAGCCTCACACACCTCAAATGGAACTTCCGGACACCTCGACCCGCAAAGCGCGCTGCGTCACCCACCCCTCGGCTGGGCCGCGGGCATCGCTGTGGTACTTCCCGCGCGAAACCGGAGGTGGTTTGCGGGTGCTCTTCAACGCGCTGTGCGTCTACGCCGCCCGCTTCGCGCCCGGCTTCGGGCTGAAGCGCTTCCTCTACCGAATGGTTGGGGCGAAGGTGGCCCCCCACGCGGCCATCGGGCTGGGTGTGACCCTGGACATTTTCTTTCCCCAGGACATCACCATCGGGGACGATGCAACGGTCGGCTTCAACACCACGATTCTTGCCCACGAATTCATGCGCTCGGAATGGCGGCGCGGGCCGGTCGTCATCGGCGAGGGCGCGACCATCGGGGCGAACTGCACGATCCTTCCAGGGGTCGTCGTCGGCGACGGCGCGACCGTATCAGCGATGAGCCTGGTCAACCGGGACGTCCCGCCGGGAGCTTTTGTCGGCGGGGTACCGATTCGGCTGCTTGGAAACGGCTGATGGCGAATGGCAGAACCCTGGCGCTGGTCTTCGGTCCTGGAAATCAGGCGTATCATCAGCCGCCATGATCGCGAAACTGAAGCATTTGGCCGATTGGTTTGTGGCAACACCCTGGCTGTTGTGGCCGTCCGTCCTCGCCCTCATGGCGGCCTTCCTCGTGGGAACAATCGGCTGGTATGGAGATTTCTTTGAAGCCGCGCGCGTGCCGCTTTGGGCCTACCCGTTTGTGCCCGATTGCCCGCTTGCGGCCGGAATGGCCGGGCTCGCCCTTGCCCTGCGCAACCTCGGGCGGCCCAATCGCCTGATTGACCAGCTCAGCGCTGTGTTTTGCATCAAGTACGGCACGTGGACGATGACGTTCTGGGCGCTCTACTGGGCGGGCGGCGGCCCACTCGAGATGACCAGCCTCTTTAGCGGACCGGTCATGTTCCTCACCCACCTCGGCTTGACGCTTCTGGGTCTTGCGTTACTCTTGTACGTTGGCCGCCCGAAGCCGGCAGAGGCGCTGCTTGTTCTGGCCTGGTTTGTGGCCAGCGACATTGTCGACTACGCCCCAATCGCGCCGCAGCGTTTCGGCGGTTACGGCTACTACCCGCCCCTGCCCCCGGTCCGCGGCGATTACTTCGCCCTCGTCCCGGTCATGCAGTTTCACGCCATCGTGTTGACCTGGCTGGCAGCAGGTGGACAGGTTGTCCGCGCGTTGACGGGGCAGCCCGCGTTGACCGCGCCGCCGGAAGCCGCGCGACGATAGCTCGCGCGATCAAATCCCCACCGCGCGAGAGAGCGCTTCACAACACCCCGTTCGCCATATACCAGGCGTAGGTCCGCCGTAGCGCCTCGCGAGCCGGACGCGGGTTTAGGCCGAGCTCGGTGCGGGCCCGGGTGTTGTCAAACCAGTAGGTCCCGGTCGACATTCTCAGGTACTCGCCGGTCAAAGGCGTCCTGAGTCCCAACCACTGGCGGGCGAAGTCGAGCGGTTGCGCAAGGGCTTGAACGGCCGTGGGCAGCTTGATGCAAGGTCGCCGTCGTCCAACAATGTCGGCCGCCATTCCCAAGAGTTCGCGATGCCACAGATTCTGTCCGGAGAGGATGTAGCGGGCGCCCGGCCTGCCGCGCTCAGCCGCCGCAATGTGGCCGGCGCACACGTCGGCGACGTCAATGACGGCCACGCCACCCGGGGGATAGACCGGGATGGCGTGCCGCCGCAGCTCAAGAATGATGCCGCCGCTAACCAGATTCACGTCGCGCGGGCCGAGAATGACCGCCGGATTGACGATGACGACCTCGAGGCCGCGGGCCGCATACTGCAACGCAACTTGTTCCGCAAGGACCTTGCTGTTGCCATAGTGAAATTGGGACGGCCTGAGATTGAACTGATGACCCTCGCTAGCCGGCTTGCGCCAATCCGGCTGGCCAAGGGCGGCCACGCTGCTGGTAATCACCACCCGCTTGACACCCGCGCCCAAGGCCGCCTTTAGGACGTTGTGCGTGCCGCCGACGTTCACCCGGTAAAGCGCGTCAACGCCCAGCCGGCTCCGATCAAGGGCGGCCGCCACGTGAAAGACACACGCGATGTCGCGCATGGCCGGCCCCAGAGAATCAAAGTCAGTGACATCCCCGACCGCGGTATCGAAGCGGAGGCCATCGAGCGCCCTGAGCGATGAAGTGGCGCGCCGCAGCGCCCGGACTGGCCAGCCTTTCGCATTAAGCGCCTCAACCAGATTCGAGCCAACAAACCCAGTGGCGCCAGTGACAAGGGAGTTCATTCAATCCTCAAAGCCAGAATTCTAGGGGACGAATCTCGCTGCGCGGGGCGCGGCAAAACCGAACCGCCATGATACGCGAGGCGACACAGGCGAACCACAATAGAATGGCCCTTCTATGGATCTCATTCTTAAAGCCATCCTGATGGGTATCGTTGAAGGATTGACCGAGTTTCTCCCGGTTTCATCTACAGGCCATCTGATCATCGCCGGCCAAATCCTGAGGTTGCCCGAGGCGACTGCGGCCACGTTCGAAATCTTTATCCAGCTCGGCGCCATCGTGGCGGTCGGGGTGTATTTCTTCAAAGATCTGATCGGCCTGTTCGGGCGGGCCCGGAGCGATCCGGAGGCCCGCCGCCTGCTGTTCGGGATCGCCATCGCCTTTGTCCCAGCCGCCGCGATTGGGTTCATTTTTCGGAAGCAAATCAAAGCCGGCCTGTTTGGGCCGCTTCCGGTCGCGATCGCCATGATCGTTGGCGGACTGGTGATGTTGGCGGCGGAGCGCGCCTTCAAGAACCGCATACCCGCCACCCTGGCCATCGAGCGCGTGACTCCCCGCCAGGCGCTGGTCGTCGGTATCGCTCAGATTGCCGCGTTGTTTCCGGGGATGTCACGCTCGATGACGACCATTTTGGGCGGGATGTTCAGCGGTATGGATCGCCCGACGGCCTTGCGCTTCTCGTTCTATCTGTCCCTGCCGACGCTCGGAATCGCGAGCCTGTATGAACTGGCCAGCAGCTTTAAAGAGATTCCGCTAGACCAGGCGCCTGCCTTTGCGGCCGGTCTGATCGTGTCCTTTGGCGTCGCCCTCGTTGTAATCCGCTACTTTCTGACCTATGTCGCCAAACGCGATCTCGTTCCTTTCGCCTGGTATCGACTGATCGTCGGCACGCTCTTACTTGCCCTGGTGGTACCATTGCCCGGCGTGAGATGACACCGTATGGATGCGGCCGCTCGATTCGCAATCTCCGCCCCAAGCGCATGCTGACCACCTCAATCCGCCGCATCGTGGTAGCGCGTTGGCAACCGATCGCGCTGCTGTTGATCCTGCTGTCGTTCGGTATGCGCGCGTATCGCCTGGGTGACGTGCCAATATGGGGTGACGAAGGTTTCACCTTCACCCTCGCCTCCCGCGGCTACCCTGAGCTCGCCGAAAAAATCCTCGAGATGGGCGAGCCACAGCCAGTGGGCAGCTACTTCCTGCAGAAAGCGTGGCTTGATCTGGGCGGGCGGACCGAGTTCAATCTGCGCATGCTCAACGTCGCCTTCGGCGTCCTGGCGGTTGCCCTGGCGTGGGCTGTGGCGCGTCACCTGACCGGCTCACGACTCGCGGCATTCGCGGCGGCGCTTCTTATTGCGACGAATCCATTTGGGATCGATCACAGTCGCGAGTACCGCTCCTACGCAATGGCCGCCTGCCTTTGCCTGGCAAGCATCGCCGCCTTGCTCGCTTTTGCGCGCGCGCCGACATGGCGGACCGTGGCGGCCGTGGTCCTCACGGAATGGTGGGCGATTCAGGCCCATTATGTCGCCGCGTTTTTCGTGGCGGCGCTCGGAATTGCGGGCCTCGTCTGGTGGGCGCTGGCGCGCGCCGCGCCACCGCGGATCGCCTGGCGGCCCGCGCCCTCACCAGGGCGCTGGATTCTGGCCCAATTCGCAGTCGCCGCCCTCACCCTGCCCTGGCTCGCGCTGGCCCGCGGAACGGCGTCAACGTATGGTGGAACGGGCCGTGGCCAGGTCTCCCTGTGGACCATCGCCGGCGAGGAGCTGGCCCTCTTCACGTCAGCCGACCTGGTGTCCGAGATCGGGCCGGTCCTGCTGATCGCCGGCGTCGTTGCCGCGGTTCTCGGAGCGGTCGCGCTGTGGCGTGCCCAGCCCAGCCGGAGGGGCCAGGCGCTTGCCCTGAGTTTGAGCATCGCGATACCGCTGCTTGGCGTTTGGGCGGCCGCGATGGTAAAGCCTGTTTTTCATGCTCGCTACCTGATCGTCATTTGGCCGAGCTTCGCCCTGCTTGCAAGCGCCGGCGTTGCCGCCCGCAGCCGGGTCCAAAGATCTGCCGCAAGGGCCGCGGTATTGGTTCTCGCGCTGGCAAGTCTCGCGGGCGGCTTCCGGTTTCTGGCCAACCTGAACTTCGATAATTTATGGCGCCCGCTTATCAGCGCTTTTGAAGTCCGCTCAAAGGAACTCCCCGACCGTTTCGTAATTCTGACCATTCCCTGGCCCGACCCGGCGTTCTGGTACTACTACCGAAAGGAAAACGCCACGGTGCTACCGGGACCGATCCGCACCTTCGAGGGCATTTCGGGGCAGATGCAGGGCTTCTCTGACAGACGCATCCGGCGCGTGCTCACACACTCAGCAATTCCAAACTGGTGGGACACGGCCTACCTGGCCAATGACTTTGACCCCGCGCCCTATACGCGGGTGGATGCCTATGTGCTAAACGGGCATCCCATCTACGTATTTGAGCGGGTTTTTGCCGACCGGCTGGCGCCCCTGGACCTTCGCTTTGCGAATGGAGTTCAGGTCCGCGGTGTCGAGCTCCTGACCGACACGCAGCACACGGCGCTTGGCCTCGAACTCGCCCTGAGCGGAACACCTCGCCTGACGGGAAGCGAGAAAAGCTTCCTCCATATCGTTGATCCGTCCGCGCCCAACCGCATCGTCGCGCAGGTGGACCTCCCGCTGATCGAACAGGATCTGCGGGTGCCCGCGCTCCTGCGCGGCATTCCTCTGCCGGACACACTCCGTCAGGGCGTTTACGAGATTTGGTACGGTCTGTACGATCCGGCGACTCCGGGAGCGCCGCGGATCAGAACCGCAGATGGGAACGACCGTGTTTTGCTGGGCCGGGTCGATCTGGGCCGCTAGCCAAGTGGGTGCCAATCCCCAAATTAGAAGCGCGAAATCGCGTGATATGGGGTGACAAACATCACCTGCAGCCGGGTAATTGAGCCATTGACGGAGCAGACCGGCGTGATATAGTCTGCGGGCTTAATTCCGTTTCACAACGGCATTATCTTTTTTCACAGGAGTAGAGAAGGATGTCAGAGACGCCAACGACGCCGCGCGGGTCCGCTCCTCCGGGAGCCAAGGCACCGCCGGGATTCAAAGCTGCCTCCGGCGCGACTTCCGCGCCTAAGCCTGCCGAGCAGGCGCCCGCAGCGCCAGAATCCGCGACCCAGACCCCCAAGGTGGCGGCCACGCCGCCCGGTTCCAAGCCTCCGCCCGGCGCGAAAGCGCCCCCAGGTGCGGCCGCGCCCCGACCCGTTGCGCCGGCACCGGCGCCAGTCGCGGTTGCCGCAGTCGCAAAGCCCGCGGCGCCAAAACTTGTCCCGACCAAAATCGAACCTGCCCCGGCTGCTGTAGCCTCATCCGCTCCAAAGAGTGTGACCCGCCGCGAGTTCCTCAACTACGTCTGGGGCGCATCGATGGCGCTGTTCCTGGCCCAGTTCGGCGGCATCTCCTTCTTGTTTGCCTATCCCCGCTTCCGCGAAGGTGAGGTGGGCGGCCGCTTCAGCCAGTCAGTCACCGACTTCGGCTACGACGCGAACGGCTTGCCCAACGCGAACAACGTCGGCAAGTTCTGGATGGTGAAAATCGACGACACCATCAACGCAATCTATAAGGTTTGCACCCATCTCGGATGCCTTTATGGATGGAATGGAACCGGCAAAATTTTCGCTTGCCCATGCCATGGTTCGCAGTTTCAGGTCAACGGCACCTGGATCGCCGGCCCTGCGCCGCGCAACCTCGACCGCTTCAAGATGCAGGTTTTGGACGCAAACGGAAATGTACTTGCGACTTCTGATGACGCTGGAAACATGATCAAGCTTCCGGCGGGCGCCGATCGCGTAGTCGTTGACACCGGCTCGAAAATTTCGGGAAAGAACCACTTCTAGCGCGCAAGGCGCGCGCGGCCCTGGCTCAGCCGGAGGCCGCGCGCGATCTGCGTTCATGGCATCACGCTTATGGCAATCATCGGAAAAAGACTTTTTGATCAAGTCCGGTCCACCGGCCTCAAGGCCACCGTTGCGCAGCGGCTCGACGACGGATTCACCCGCCTGACCTCGGGCCTGTCCTGGAACGACGTGCGGGGAGTGCTCCGCGGCGATCCTCCGGGCAAGCCGAACAATCGGGTCAAACCGCACACCGAAGCGTTTTGGTTTCACATCCGCCCGACCTTCTATCACGAGGCCGTGACGACCCTGTACCCGACCTTCCGTTTGGGTTACATGTCGGCCTTGTTCTTCGCCATTGAGATCATCACGGGCATCTTTCTGATGATCTTCTACACGCCATCCCCGGAGCGGGCGTATCAGAACATGTTGGACATCCTGACCAACGTGCCGTTCGGCCAGCTCATGCGTGACATGCACCGGCTCGGGGCCGAAATCATGGTCGTCGTCGTCACCTTGCATATGTGGCGAACCTTTCTGACCGGATCGTATAAAAAGCCAAGACAATTTACGTGGTTCACGGGAGTCATCCTCCTGATCGTGACCATGGTGCTGTCATTCAGCGGCTACCTCCTGCCGTGGGACCAGTTGGCCCTGTGGGCGGTTACGATCGGCACTTCCATGGCGGATGCTGCTCCCCTCGTTGGCCCGCAAGTCAACCTGCTGCTTCGCGGCGCGCCAGATATTGGCGCCGGCGGTCTATTGCGCTTCTATCTGCTGCACGTGGTGCTATTGCCACTGATCGGGGTGATTTTTGTGGGCGTTCACTACTACAAAGTCGTCCGTTACGGCATCAGCTTGCCGCCTGAGATGGAAGGCGTCGGCGAGGATTCGGCCCGCAAAGTGGCGCCGGACAAGCGGGTGAACTTCATGCCCGACATCCTCACAAATGAGTTGATCTACGCGGCAATCGCCATCGCCCTGCTGACGATCGCTTCAGGCACGTTCTATAACGCCGCTCTGGAAACGCACAGCAATCCTCTGGTGACGCCCAACCACACGGTGGCCCCGTGGTACTTCTACTGGCTGCAGGGCCTGATCAAGATTCCGCACATCCTGCCGGTGCTGCCCGAGGCGCTCTCAAAAGAATTCGACAGCATCGTTTACAACATTGCCGGGATCACACCCAAGATTCTCTGGGGCATCATCATTGGTCCGGTCATCCCGGTCCTCCTGATGGTAGTTCCTTATATCGACCCAAATCCCAGCCGCAGGTATGGCGGCCGGAAAGTCATGATCACCCTGGGCGTCATTTTTGAGGTTGCGATTCTGTATCTGTCGCTCGCTGGCATCCCGACCGGCGTGCCCGTGACGCGCTTCGGGTTTGTGGGTGGCGACCCAGCCTCGGAGATCGCTCAGGAATTCATGCCGGATGAAGGCATCGCTTCAGTGAAACGCGTCCCCTGGGACCAGCTAGCGGTCGGGACGTGGCAGATCGTGCCGCCGGATCAGGCGCCAAATGCGCCCGAGTTCAATGCGCTGCTCCGCGAAATCCAACAAGATATGGATCATCGCACCCGCGAGGCCGACCCCAACGGACGCAAGCTCCAGGGCGGCACCGCGACCGTGCGCGTGAAGCTCATCCAGCCGGATGTAAAAGAGTTCATTCTGACCATTAGCTTCACCGATGATAGTGGACAGCCCCAACAGTTTTCGAAGACAAACTATCTGCACCGGCTGTCGGGCTACGACAAGGAGTAGCTCGCGGGAAACAGCATGAACATCATCAAACGAATCATCACCTTTCAGCCCAGCTGGACCCTCCGGATCATCATCGGAATGATCGCCGTGGTTGCCTTCATCAGCATGTGCCTCATTGAGGGCGTGCTCGACGTCAGTGGCGCCATGGCCGAACGCGATGACGAATTCACGGGGCGCAACATCGAGGCCGGGGCCAAGGTTTATTACGAACAATGCGCCCGCTGCCACGGCACCAAAGGGGAGGGAGCTGACTCGCTCGGGCCGGCCCTGTCCTATGATGGTTTCCTCGGAAAGTGGGACGCGACCAAGAAGACCCTGGGCACGAGTAATCGGCTCAAGAAAATAGGTTGGACCAGCAGCCTGAAGGGCTACATCGAAGCTGTTACCGCTGCCGGCATGCCCATCAAGTCGAGCCCGGTCTGGGAAAACGCGCATCCGGCCTTCAGTCTTTCCTTCGGCGGCCCGCTCCGAGACGACCAGATCAAGAATGTGGCCGCGTTCGTCGTGAACTGGGGGCCGGGCCAGGTTCCTCCTGTGGCCACCCAGCCGGATACGACCGGGGGCGCAGTAGCCACGGCCGCTCCCCTGACCGCTCAGCAAGAAAAGGGCAAGCAAGTGTTCCTCGGCGCAGCGGGTTGCCAGGCCTGTCACGCTATTCGGGGTGTCGCGGCGGGTGCCGTTGGCCCCACTATGAACAAGCTCGGAACCACGGCAGCTTCCCGAATCAAGGATGCCGCTTACAAGGGCAGCGCAAAGACCGCCACCGAATACATCAAAGAGTCCATTGTGAATCCCAACGTATTCGTTGTCGCCGAGTGTCCCCAGGGCGCCTGTCTGGCGAACGTGATGCCCGCGACCTTTGGAACGTCACTGGTCGCCTCCGACATTGACGCGCTGGTTGACTACCTGGACTCGCTTAAGTAATCTGAACGCGTGAAATAAACACAAACAGTCGCAGGCTCTGCAGTCTGCGGCTGTTGCGCTTTTTCAATGAATCAATCTGATCGCCCCGCCGTGCTGCGGGGCACCATCGGCCTATTCCTTACCCAGAGTGTGTCCTCGACGGCATTTCTGGCCGCCTCGACGGTCAACGCCATTGTCATCACCCAGCTTACAGGCTTTGCCAGCTTTGGCGGAGTGCCCAACGCGGTGGTTCTCACCGGCAACGCCATTGGGGCCTATTTCATCTCGCGTTTGATGCTGAGAATTGGGCGGCGAAATGGCTTGTTAATTGGATCAGCCTTTGGCGCGGTCGGGGCTGCCCTGGCCGGTTTCAGTGTCCTGGGTGGCGCGGCTCTGGCCTTTCTGCTCAGTCTGGTGGTCATGGGCATCGGCCGGGGCACGCTCGATCAAGCCCGCTTCGCTGCCGCGGATTTGTACCCGGGCAACCAACGCGCGCGGGCCATCAGTGTCGTAGTCTGGGGCGGAACAATCGGCGGCATTCTCGGGCCGCAGCTTGCCGGCCCGGCCAGCAATATCGTGGCCAGTTTCGGCGGTGACCGGCTTGGCGGACCGTACTTCGCCACGGCTGTTTTGTTTGCCTTGACCGCCGTCTCAATCCTTGGCCTGCTCTCCATCGACTGGCATGGGATCGCCTCACGTGTTGGCTCGTCCATCACACCAGCGGCCGGGCTTGAGCGAGTTTCTTTGCGCAGTCTGATCTCCCGCCGCGATGTCGCTCTTGGGATCGCGACCATGGCCTTCGCCCAGGCGCCGATGACGATGATGATGTCAATCGTGAGCCTGCACATGACCCATAACAGCCATACCCTCGATGCCGTGGGTTCGGTCATCTCGCTCCACGTCCTGGGCATGTTCGCGTTTTCGCCGGTGTGGGGGGCGCTCGCGGATCGGATGAACAAGCGCGTATTGGTTCTGATTGGGGCGATCGTGCTGATGACCGGATGCGTGCTTGGCCCAATCTCAAACGAGCTCATCCCGATTGAGGTCGCCCTGTTCCTTGTTGGACTTGGCTGGAGTATCTGTTACGTGAGCGGGTCAGCGCTCCTGACCGGCGCGCTGACCCGCGAAGAAAAGGCGCGCGCCCAGGGCACCAACGACCTGATTGTCAATCTGGCGTCGGCATTGGGCGGGATCGCCAGCGGCCTGATCTTGAGCGCCTATGACTATCTCGGGGTCGGTATTGTCGGCATCGTGCTGATCAGCCTGCCCCTGGTCGTCATGGCCTACCAGCGTTTTCAAATACCGTCCGCGCCGGCTGCAGCAGCTTAAATGAACTGCCAGGACCTTTTGATGATCGGACGCCGCGCCAGAAGCCGTCGAGCCCAATTACAACCCCAGAAACAGGGCGTGCATGCGCGGGTCGTCGGTGAGCTCGGGATGAAAGGACGTTCCGAGGAACACGCCCTGGCGGGCGGCTACGATAGTCCCGTCCTCGAGCGCGCTTAGGATCCGGACACCCTTCCCCACTCGGTCGATCAGCGGCGCTCGGATGAAGACGGCCTTGAATGGTTTTCTCAAACCCCTTATCTTGAGCTCCTGAGTGAACGAGTCCACCTGGCGCCCGAAGGCATTCCGCTGCACGGTCACGTCCATCAGGCCAAGCGTCGGCTGGTCGCGCCCGACCTCCTTCGCCATGAAGATCAGTCCCGCGCACGTGCCCCACATCGGATGCCCCCTGGCCGCGAATGCGGCCAGGGGATCCATCAGGCCCGAAGTGACAGCAAGCTTGCTGAACGTCGTAGATTCTCCACCAGGGAGGATCAACCGGTCGACCCGGTTCATATCCCGGGGGAGCCGGACCTCGACGGCGTCCACGCCGAGATTGCGCAGCATTGCCATATGTTCGGCAAAGCCGCCTTGCAGGGCCAGGACGCCAACTACCATCCGCGCCCGGCCATCTTCTGGCTCGCGTCGAGACTGCTCACGCTGATGCCCACCATCGGCTCGCCCAGGTCCTTGCTGACTTCGGCGATGATCTTGTAATCGCGGAAGTGGGTGGTCGCCTCGACGATGGCCTTGGCCCGCCGGGCTGGATCGCCGCTCTTAAAGATCCCGCTGCCAACGAACACGCCGTCGACGCCCAGTTCCATCATCAGGGCCGCGTCGGCCGGGGTCGCGATCCCGCCAGCCGCAAACAGGACTACCGGCAGACGGCCCAAATCGGCGGTCTCCTCGACCAGCGCAAATGGCGCCTGGATTTCTTTGGCGTAGGTGTGCATTTCTTCGCGGCGCATGGTCTTCAGCCGCCGAATATCGCCCAGAATGGCGCGCGCATGGCGGACGGCTTCAACGACGTCACCCGTGCCCGCCTCGCCTTTACTGCGGATCATGGCCGCGCCTTCGCTGATCCGGCGGAGCGCCTCACCTAGGTTACGCGCGCCACAAACGAACGGAACCTTGAATTCGCGCTTCTCAACGTGATGCTCTTCGTCGGCCGGGGTCAACACTTCGCTCTCGTCGATGTAGTCGGCGCCGATCGCTTCAAGAACCTTCGCCTCAACATAGTGCCCAATCCGGCACTTGGCCATCACCGGGATCGTGGTGATCTTGATGATCTTCTGGATCATGCCGGGATCGCTCATCCGGGCAACGCCGCCGTCGCGCCGAATGTCCGCCGGAACGCGTTCAAGGGCCATGACCGAGCACGCGCCCGCATCTTCGGCGATCTTCGCCTGTTCCGCGTTGATGACGTCCATGATGACGCCACCTTTGAGCATCTGGGCCAGACCTTTCTTGAGCTCGAATGTCCCGACCTGCTTGCCGTGACCAGACCCAGCCGATTTGCCATTCGATCCGTGTGCGCCTTTTGCGCCAATATCCTTCTTTGCCATGTGTAGCCTCCTGCTCTGCGGGTATACGTTTCAAGTTGTGGCCTCGTGGCCGATGGAATCCGAAGTCTCACTGTACTCCCCAATGTGGCTGCGCGAAATGGCCAATTACACCTGAATCGAGGGTGCCACTTGAAACGGGCCGTGGAATCCTGCTTCCAGAGGCGCTTATGGCGCATGTCGCCCGTGTTGAAAGGGGCCGCCTCGCTTCCGACTGAAATCGTTGCGATTCGCGCGAGATACAAACGCAATCGGCCCAGTGACTTCGAGCTTCGGGTGAGGAATTGGCCGGCCGTGATAAAATCGCTGCGTTATGGCCTCGGAAAGGTGGCCGAGTGGTTTAAGGCGACGGTCTTGAAAACCGTTGTGGGGCCCGTCCTCACCGTGAGTTCGAATCTCACCCTTTCCGCTCGATCTCGCAACGGGGGAGGTGCCGGAGTGGACGATCGGAGCCGCCTGCTAAGCGGTTGTTCGCCTAATAAGTGGACCCAGGGTTCGAATCCCTGCCTCCCCGTCACGGAAGGAGCGCTTGCGAATTCGCAAGCGCTCTTTCTATTTCTCCTGCGGCCCCTGCCTCCTGCCTATGCGAAAACTAGGATGTCGATGTTGCCCGGCGAGTGCCCGTTTCGCGGCGAGCGCCTGGGCCAGCCCGGCAGGAAGCTGGATCCCATGGAAGCAAACGTGCTGCAGCAGCCCCAGCGCCCCTTTGTCATCCGACCGTCTCGCCCAGGTCATATAGCCCGTCGGCCAACGCGATGATCTCGGCGCCCATCGCAAGCTTGGCGCGCCAGCGAGTCGGGATGGCGCTCATCCCGTAGTGGGCGCCCGCGATTTGGCCGCATACCGCCGCGGTCGTGTCCGCGACGTCGCCCAGGTTGGCGGCCGCAAGGACTGCCTGTTCGAAGGTGGCCGTCCGCAGAAAACACCACATCGCCGCCTGCAGACACTCCACGACGTAGCCGCTTCCCCGAATCTGCTCCGCCTTCAGTGTCTTGTATTGCCCATTCGCGATCGCCTGGATGAGCGCCCGGCATAGAAACGCGGCCGCAAGGCCGACAAGGGCGCCCCGCGCTCGGTCCCGCCCGGGATCTGCCGTGGCCGCCAGGGTCGGTCCGAAGCCGCTCATACCGGCAGCACCCGCCTTTCCATCCGCTCAATCATCGTCGCGAGGTAGCGGCTGCGCAACTGCTGCAATGCCATTCCGCGTTTGAGGGCTGGCAGCCGCAGGATCCCGCCAACAATCGCCGCCATCATGCGGTGGCTGGCCAGAGCCTTATTGAATAGCATGATCGGAAGAAAG
>JBKJQK010000007.1:0-3330 GCA_046594095.1 Anaerolineae bacterium
GATCCCCCGGGACGTGTCTTTCATGACATCCGCGATGTTGCCCACCGACTCTGGAGAACCGCGCGGCGCGTAGCCGGCCACCGGAATCGGGTCGGTCAGCCCAAACCGGGCCAGTCCCTCGTACCAGCATTCGATCGATTTGTTGGCGATCGCATATGCGGTTGCGTTGGGGGCATGGGTGTGGATGGTTGCCCGCATCTCCGGGTTTTTTTTGTAGACGATGGCGTGCATGTCCACGATCTCGGCCGAAGTCGGATGAAGAACGCCGTCTAGAACCCGTCCACGGAAGTCCACTAATGGCAGATCGCCTAAGCCAACGTCTTCTAGCGACGACACGGCGGTCAACAAAAAGGTTTTTGTTCCGGGCACAATGACGCTCATGTTTCCGTGGTTCGATCGCGAGATAGCCCCCGAGCGCATCACGGCGCGTGCCGCCGCGACGACTTGCGCGCGGAGCGCGGCAACTTCCTCAACTGCAGTCATGGCTTCTCCTTATTAAACTCACACGCGTGCGCGCATCAGGTCCATCAGTGGATCGGTAGGCAAGGCGTACGCCTTTCGGCCCTCCGCCCCGGTCATGGTCTCCGCCGCGCAGAGCGCGTTCAGAATCGCTTCTTCGGTCGCTTCGGCCACGCCTTCGAACAACCCGTTCAGTTGCGCATGGGGGAGCCAGCTCGCCGGCATCATGTCGGTCGCGCCGTTCGGAATGTGATTGCCGGTCGAAAAAGCCAGAAATAGGTCGCCGCTGCCGTTGTTGCCGACGCCCCCGACCCGGGCCAGCCCCACCGTCGCGCGCTGGGCGAGCCGCTTGCACTGCACCGGGAGCAGTGGCGCGTCCGTGGCGATGATGACGATGATCGAGCTCGTGGGAGCGGCGGCCTGGGCGCGCCAGTTGGGCAGGGGCGTATGCTCGGCCGAGATGCGTGCGCCCACAGGGACGCCATCGACCCGCAGGAGTTCGCGCGTCCCGTAGTTGGCCTGAACAAGCGCGGCTACCGTGAATGGGCCGTTCGGCGTGGCGATGACCCTTGACGAGGTCCCGATACCCCCCTTGAACTCGTGGCAGACCATCCCGGTCCCGCCGCCGACATTGCCCTCGGCCACTGGCCCGCCGGACGCCGAGCGAAGCGCATCGAAGACGTGCGCTTCAGTCAGATGGAAGGCCGTCGCGTCGTTGAGGAAGTCGTCAAAGGTCTCGGCGACGACAGGGAGCACCCAGGTGTTGGCGAATCCGTGGCTCAGCGAGTGTTTGACCAGAGCCTGGTGGGCGACCCCGACGCAGTGGGTGCTGGTTAGCGCGATGGGCGAGACCAACAAGCCGCTCTCGTTCACCCAATGGATGCCGGTCATTTCGCCGTTGCCGTTAAACGAGTGAAACCCCGCGAAGCAATGATCCAGACCAATCTCGCCGTCGCGCGGGACGATCACGGTGACCCCCGTTCGAGCGATCCGGGGCTCGTCAAAGATCAGGGTCGTATGTCCGACCTGGATGCCCGGCACATCGGTGATGGCGTTGTTAGGCCCGGGTGCGAATCGGCCGATGCCGATCCCGAGCTCGCGAAGTCTGGGGCGCGTCATCCTGTGAGTGTAGCGGGTTTGCCGGTTTTGGGAAGTTCCCGGGGGTTTCATCGCCGCCCAAGAAAGCGCCCATGGCGGACTGCATCGGTTAGAATCACATCTTCTTTCCGCCAGGACGCGGAGGCAGGTAGTCCGGTTGTAGTTCGGCCCCGGTTCAGTGAGTTGAACAGGCCGGTTTCTTGCGCGTACCACGGTCGCGTTGTGCGAGTCGAAACGGTTACGGCTTTTTAGGAGTGTCTCAATAGCGATGGATAAGGAAGATCTTCTTGCCCTGTACCGTCAGATGGTGTTGATTCGGCAGCTTGAAGACAAAGCGGCCGAAATGTATGGAAAGGCCAAAATTGGCGGTTTCTTGCACCTTTATAACGGTCAGGAAGCGATTGCGGTCGGCGCCCTGTCCGGATTGAATCCCGACGACGACGTTCTGACCACCTACCGCGATCATGGCTACGCCCTGCTGCGCGGGTCGACTCCCGAGCAGATCTTGGCCGAGCTCTACGGCCGAAAAGATGGCACCACGGGCGGCCGTGGCGGTTCGATGCACCTGTCGAACGTCAAGAATCATTTCTGGGGGGGATACGCCATCGTCGGCGCGCATTTGCCGCTAGCGGCCGGCCTGGCCGTGGCCGCCCAGCATCACAAGAACAACCGGGTGGTGTTGTGCGTCATGGGCGATGGATCGACCAACATCGGCTATTTCCACTCAACCCTGAACTGGGCTCAGCTCTGGAAATTGCCCGTCATCTTCATGGTTGAGAACAACCAGTTCGCCATGGGGACCCCCATCGAAGTTCATAGCTCGGTAACCGACATCATCCAGAAGGCATCCGGTTATCGGATGCGGGCCGAGCGAGTAGATGGCAACGATGTGATGGCGATTCGCGAGGTCATCTGCCGCGCGGCTGATCTGGCCCGCGCCGGCGAGGGGCCCACGCTGGTTGAGGCCGTTACCTATCGCCAGCGCGCCCATTCCATGGCGGATCCGGACGTGCAGCGCAACAAGGCAGAGATCGCTGACTGGAAAAAACAGGACCCGCTGATTCGGTTCGCGGGCGAAGTGCTCGTGCCGAAGGGATACACCCAGGCCGATTTCGACAAGATCGAATCGGAAGCAGAGGCCGCCATCGAACGGGCCGCCGAGTTCGCCGATGCCAGCCCGGAGCCCGGTCTCGACACGCTCTACACCGACATCTACGCGACGCCCGTGGCCAATATGCAGGTCGGAGGTTCGTTGATCAAGCCGCCCACGCTTTCGAGCGCGGATGGCAAGCGCTAGGTTACAGCCATGGCAGAAATTACATATCGCGAAGCCCTCAAGCGCGCGCTCCGCGAGGAAATGCAGCGCGATCCAGACGTGGTTGTGTGGGGCGAGGACATCGTCCACTACAACAACGGCGGCGCCTACGGCGTCACCCAGGGACTTTCAAAGGAATTTCCCGGCCGCATTCGCGACACGCCCATCGCCGAGGAAGCCATTGTCGGCATCGGCGTCGGCGCCGCGATGGGCGGTATGCGCCCGGTGTGCGAGATCATGACGGTCAACTTCACCCTCGTGGCGTGGGACCAGATTGTCAATCATGTCGCCAAACAGCGCCACATGTTCAATGGCCAGATGAAGGTGCCGATGGTGATCCGAACGCCAAACGGGTTTGGCCGAACCGCATCCACCCATTCCCAGAATTTCGACAGCTGGTTCGCATCCATTCCAGGGCTAAAGGTAATCGTGCCTGCCACGCCCTACGACGCGAAGGG
>JBKJQK010000024.1:0-7361 GCA_046594095.1 Anaerolineae bacterium
GTCGGATCAGGCCGGCGGTGTGAAGCAGGGCGCGATCGTGTCCAGCCTGGTGGCTGGCGAGGCCGGCGAGAAGGCCGGGCTCAAGGTCGGCGACATCATCACCGCCTTTAATGGGAAATCGATCAGGGACCCGGATTCGCTGAGCGGGACGATGCTGTCCTCAGCCAGGTCCGGCGAGACGGTGACCCTGAGCATCGTGCGGGGCGGCAAGGCCCAGGAACTGAAGGTCACCCTCGGCGAGCGGCCGCGGTAAATCGATCGCTGAGATAGAAACGGGCGCGCAACGCGGCGATGGCAGTTCGGTTGCGCGATGTCTGAGTCACGGATGGCTCTTGCTGCCGAAGTTGAGCAGCACACCCACCTCGAATTTTTAGGCCCTCAGGTAGTTGAGCACCCGCGCCCAGTGCACGTCTTACAGAACGGTGATGGCTTTTAGCTCCACCAGCACCTTTCCCTCCGCAATGAAATCCGCCCGGCGAGTTCCGATGGCCTCGGCCAAGTCTTTGTAGAAGATCGGCTGCTCGACCTCCCGCGCAAACGACAGCCCGGCCCGACCCATTTCGTAGGCCATCGCGCTTTGAGCCTGCTACCGCTCAAACACCAGCAGGGCCCCATCCCCGCGCCCGAAGACCTCCGGGAAGTACTGCTCATTGGCGATCGTTGGGATCACGTTAAAGCGACCCGGCATGGTCACCCGGATCGTATAGCTGTACTCGTATGTCCCGCGCGACAGATACGGCGCAAACAGGGCCACCCGGTCGTCGCGCGTCTCGGCCCGCACATACCAGTTCCACCACCAGCCATACCAGCGGCTTACCTCTGCCCGCCGGTTCGTCACGCCCGTGGCAAGCTGACTCGTCGTCGCCAGCCCGGTGTCGATCGCCTCGGCCCCCGCCGGCAACGCATCCTCGACCTGCACATAGCGCAGATCGCTCGGTGCGATCAGGGTCAGGCTCACCCGCAGCTCGTCGCCCACCTTCGCGCTGGTCACATCCGGGCACTTCGGGCCGTCGGCGCAGCTCGCCAGGGTGTAGCGCCGCTGCACGATCATCCCGCGGTCAATCGCCTTCACCGCCGAGGCCGGCAATGCCGCCCGCAGGTGAACGGTGTAGTACAACCGCCCATCCCCGGCGCTGCGCTGCAACGTCAGCCGGTTGGGCGTGGTGCGCAACAAATCAGCCACGGCGGTCGTGAATACCTGGGTCTGGGCCAGTGTCTCGCGGGTGGCCACACCCTGCCCGAGCCGCTTGCCATTGAGCAGCGCGCTGTAGTCGTAGTTTGCCTTGAGCTCGCCCGTCGCCGTCGCCCAGTCAATCAGGCTGATCATCACCCAGGCGCTCTCATAGGTACTGTGCCAATAACCCTCTCCCGTCCGGCCGGCCATCAGCCAGCGCACCGCATTGGGCGCCAACGCATTCTGCGGATCGAGCCGGGCCAGCGCGCTAACGATCAAAGCCGTACTGCGCGTGTCGGAGTTGAACCCCCACCAGTCCGGGGTCGTCTCTTCCCAATGCGCGCCGGTCGCGCTTAACACCGCGTCGCGGTTCAAATCGGCAAACAGGGTCTTGAGCCGGGCGTCCTTCGGGTCGGCCTTGCCCAGAGTGAGCGCCAGGAGCGCCCGCCCATACAGACCCAGGCTGTCGCGCGCGTCGTAGAGCTCGCCTGACTTCGCCTTGTCGCCCGGGCCGGCCTCGCCCAGCACATACAACGCATAGGCCTGCTGGTTGTAGGCGTAGACCCCGCGCAGCGTGCTGGTCGTCTTGAGCAGGTTGCGGGCGTAGGCCAGCCCGCGCTCGAGGCTGGCCGGATTGACCGTGAAGCCCGCCTGCTTCGCCCGGGTCAGGGCGAAGAGCACCCACAGCGTGGTGTGTGGATTGCTCTCGCCATCCCGCCACCAGCTCCAGCCGCCGTCGCCGCGCTGCTGGCGGACGAGCTTGTCGATGCTGGAGGCGATCCCGTCCTTCAGCCGCCCTTGCAGCCCCGCATCCGGCTGGGGGAACTGGCCGAGCAACTGAAACGACAGCGCGTTGGCCATCAGCCGCGAGGCGACCGTTTCAGCGGTCTCATAGCGGTACTCATCGAGATAGGCCAGCCCGGCCTGGGTGGACGCAATCAGCGAGTGATCGAGCCGCAGGCTGAGCGTGCCTTGCGAATCATCGAGCAGCGGCGGCAGCGACACGAGCTCGCTGCGGGTGCCGGCCGCATCGAGGACGCCGGCCGTGCCGACGATCTCGCGGGCGCTGTAGCGCAGGACCTTGATCCCGCCGTTGGGCGCGGTGCTCAGCCGCGGCCGGCTGGCGTCGCCATACAGCTCGCTGGCCGCGCGGAAGAGCAGGTCGACCTGTTTGACATCCAGGACGCTCGCCCGCCAGGTTGCCAGCGCCTCGCCCTGCGGTCCAATATTCACCGTCACGGTCGCCGGCGTCTCGAGCCGCAGCCCGGCCGACTCGGCCAGCCACGCCCGCACGGTCTGGGGTGTGTCGGTGTTGTTCTGGAGAATGGCCCCCAGCTCGACCACATCCGCGACGACGAGGAAGCGCGGCGTCACCGGGCGCACCAGCACGGGCTTGGTCGCGACCGCGTCGGTCAGCCCTTCGCCTACCCGCGTCTGCGGGTCGATACCAACCGCGCGGACCACCCAGGTCGTCAGGTTGTCGGGAAGCTTGAGCGAGACGCTGGCCTCGCCCGATGCGTTGGTTCGCACGTTGGGCGCCCAGAAGGCGGTGTCGGCGAAGTTCTCGCGCACGACGGCTTCTTCCGGAGCCGGGGCCGCTTCAGCAGCGCCGGATGCCCGCAACGCACCAGGCGCGGGCGCGGCCGCAGGGGCGGCTGTCGAGGCCGGAGCGCCACCTCCCATAGCCTTTCCATCATTAAAGGTTTCGGCAATCTGCTGCACTTCCTCGGCGAAGCGCCGGTTCATCGATTGGTTCAGCGTCGTCGCAAGCTGGACACCCGGCCCGCGCCGCCCGTAGAAGGCGTCGACGATGGCGTTCGCCTGGCGCGGTTTCAGATTGAGCACGCCCTTATCAACCACGTCGAGCGAGAAGCTGGCCGCGACCGGCCGGCCGCCCGCGTCCGTGGCCCGAATCGCGAACTCGACGGTCTCGCCCGGCTGGAACAGCTTGCGATCCGGCGTGATCGTCACGGTAAAGACCTGCGCAACCGGCTTGACCGTGAGTTCCACCATCCCGGCCTTGTAGTCGGCCAGGTCCGCCCCGACGGCGCCGGCCCCGGTCATCCCCTTCATCACCACGACCGAGACGAAGATGTTCGGCGCATAACGGTCAAGAATTGGGAGTCGATACACGGCCGTCCCGCCGCGCACTTGAATGATCTCGTGCTGGACGATCCGGCCGCGCTCGACCGTGACCAGGGCCTGGTGATCCTCGGCGAAAGGCGATGGAATCAGGATCTCGGCCGTGTCGCCGGCCGCATACGAAGCCTTGTCCGAAACGAGGTTGATTCGATCGCCAACCTCGCGCAGCCACGACACATACTGGTCGCCGATGACAAAGACAAAGCGCGCGCTCTGGCTGACCCGGCCCTGCGGGTCGCGCGCGCGGGCGACGATCCGATAGCTGCCGGCTTTCTCTGGTGTGAACGTGACCGACGCTTCGCCGGTGGCGCCGCTGGTGACTTTCTGGGCGCCGACGCCCTCGTCAACGACCGCGCTGGTCCAGCGTCCGGTCTCCGGATCGAAGGTGTTCTTCCACTCACGGCGGACCAGGCTGACTTCGATCTCGCGGCCGGCCAGGCGCTTGCCCGCCCAGTCCACGGCCACCAGATCGGCGATCAGCGGCTTGCCGGTGCGCACAACGCTGCTCCCCGCCGCAACGCCCACATACAGCCCGGCGGGGTGGACGAGGACGCTCGTCCGGCCGGCGATACTCTGTCCGTCCAAACCAGCCACGTTACCCTCGATGCTGAACTGGACCGGACCGCTCAACGGCACCCCGCTCGCCAGCTTGATTTCAGCCGACACCGGCACGCTGATCTGGAGTTGGCCGCGGCCGTCGGTGCTGCCCTCGCCGCGAGCGATGACCAGCGGCGGGTCCTGCCGCCCGGGTCGGAATGAGAATTCGTAGTACGCCATCCGATACGGCCGCCACGGATTGTCGGCATCCGCAAAACTGTATTGATCCAGTTGCGGCGGATTGAATGAGGCCTGGCTCGCCACCACATTCCAGCTCATCCGCGCATTGGCGAGTCCGCCGCCGGAGAGATAGTTGGCGGCCAACGTGGCGTCCAGGCTGCCGCCGCGAGCCACTTCAGGCGCCGAAGGCGTCACGACCACCTCATACTCGGGCGGGCGATACGCAGCGATGACAAAGCTGGCGTTTGCGGCGTTCTGTTGTCCGCTCTGAGCGGAGATGTTGACGCTGCCCAGGGCCGTGTCCTCTGGAAGCGCGATCTCGGCGTCAAACGCGCCCTGGTCATCCACGGCGTAGGTCTTGACCAGCAGCGAGCCGCGCGGGCCATTTGCGCGCAGGGTGACGGTCTGTCCGGCCGGCAGAGGCCCGTACGCCCCGTCATCGTCCGAGCGCAGAATGCCGCGCAGCTTGACCGTCTGCCC
This sequence comes from Anaerolineae bacterium, assembly GCA_046594095.1. Lineage (GTDB taxonomy): Bacteria > Chloroflexota > Anaerolineae > J036 > Brachytrichaceae > Brachythrix. Next base: position 4,574 of record JBKJQK010000024.1, read on the forward strand.
GGGCCGATAGATGGAGCGGTCGGTGTAGAGGAAGCCTTTCAACGCGGCGCCCTGGCTAACACCGCCGTAGCCGAGGCCAAAGTCGCCCGGGTTCACACCCTGGCCCCATTCATCGAAGACAACGCCAAAGCGCCCGCTCGAGATCGCCATTGCGTTTCCGCCGGCCCCAACGGTGGAGAGGGCAAAGCGGGCCACCCCATCGGCCCCGGTTACGCCGCTCCCAGTCTGGACGACCACGGGCGTATTCCCGGTGTAACGCGTCTCGAACGACCGCAAAGCCAGTTGCGGCACGGGCTGCCCGGTCTTCAGATCGGTCGCCCACACCAGCACTGCGCCGGTTTCGCGTTTCTCGGTCAGGTTGAGCTCGGACACAAACAACACCGCCCGGCGCTCGTTCTGCTGATTCTGAGCGGGAAGCTCGGGCGAGGTCAGCCGGAGCGTATAGCCGCCGGGCTTGAGCCGTCCATCGCCATCGCCCAACGTAAGCAATGTGCGCGCGATCTTGTTCGGCTGACCAGTGATCTTGACCTGCCATTGGCGCACGGACCGGCCAAGCGGCGCCTGCCGGTTGTCATAGAAGTTGCGCTGGCGGATGTTGGTCACGTCATCGTCGCTGAGCGCGAACAACTCGAGGTTGAGCGTCGTCACGTTGTTGCTGGTGGCGATGACGCGGACCGGCAGGTACGCGTTGTAGGTGCCGCCCGACGCGCTCAGGCTCAGATTGACCGAGGGCGGGAGCTGGGCGGTTCGGAATTGCCAGCGGGTCGTCTCAGCGATGGTGTTGCCCCACCGATCGCTCACCCCGGGCAGCAGATCGACCGTGTAGTCGGTCGAGGGGTCGAGGAAAACCTGGGCGTTGAAGACGCTGTCGAACTCGTAGTACGAGGTGAAGGCCCGGGTCAGCGACACGGCCGGGGTGATGCGCAGACGCGCCCACACCGAAGCCGGGTCGACCGGACCGCTGAACTGGATCGATATCCCGCTGTAGGGGTAGACGTCTTTCGCGCCATTGGCCGGCGATGTGCCGATGACTTTGGGCTTCGGATAGGTGCTGAAGGCCGATTGCCAGGTCTCGCGCGAACCGAGACCGCCAAAGGCGCTCTTCACCCCGGTAGCGATCCGGATCGTATAGCCGGCATCGAAGTCCAGGCGGGCCAAGGGCGTGAAGGTCAGCGTGTCGCTCAGCACGCTGAGCGTGCCCGGAACGCTCGTGTTCCGGGCATCGAGCAACGCGAAGGCCGTCCGGGCGCTGTCGGTGTCGATGTCCTGATTGAAACGCGCCGTCACGATTGTGTCGACTGGCGCCTTTGTCCGCAGCAATGTGTCTGGGGTGACTGCCAGGACTTTCGGCGCGTTTGTGCTGAACGTCCACACCACATCGCCGACGAGCGGGTTGCCATCGACATCGCGCAGCCCACCGTCGATTTTGGCCCGATACAGAGTGCCGCCGGGCAGGGGCCGGCTCGGCCGGAAGACCAGGATCGAGGTGTTCAGCCACTCGGCCTTGCCCTCGATGGGCGGATCAAACGAGAGCGGCTGGGGCGGGATCGCCGCGCCGACGCCCTGCGAGACGACCGCCAGCGGCACGACCGGGCGGTTGAACAAAACGGTGATGGGGATCTCGGGGACAACGTCGAGAGAGCCATCGGCCGGAATGGTCTGGGCGACCTCGAGATTGCCCTTCATCAGATAGCGGGCGACGAAGGGCTGGCGAAGCGGCGAGCCATCGCTGGCGCTGGCCTCCTGCGCGACACCCACATCCAGAATGGCGCCGCGCTCAAGGCTGTTGGCGGGCTTGAAGACAACCTTGCGCCCGCCGTCGCTCCAGGTGAAGGCGCCGGTTACGGCCGGCTGGGTTCTGAAAGCGCGTTCGACCGCGGCTGTGTTCATCGGGCGGTCAAAATACAGCGTGATCGCGCCGTCGGGGTCCAGGCGTTCGCCCGCGGCTGGGAGTTGATCGATCACCGCCGCGGCATCGGCGCCGACCTGCCGATACGGCAGGCTGAGCAAGGGGACGACCGGCACGGGCGTAGGCGGCACGGTCTGATTGGGCACCCGGGTCGCGATGGCCGGCGGGCGCACGGAGACACCTGTGCCAGGATTTGGCCGAATTCCGCCGGTGGGCGTGACGACCGGGCCGACCGGTGTCGGGACCGTGGTGGGCGTTGGCGGAACGGGAGTTGGGGCAGGGGTTGGCTGGGCGCAGGCGCTCAGAATCAGTGACGCCGCCAGAGCCGTAACAACGAATCGATAACTTGACATAGCAGTACCTCTCCGTCCTTTGTAGCACGTTTTCAGGTGCCGGGCTTGACGTGGCGATGACAACGCGCTGACGGCCGATGGCGGTCTGCCGTCCGCAAAGCGAACATACGTTCTATAATCCGAAGCATCCATGTCGGTCCTCGCCTTGTCCGTGCCCGAGTTTTTGGTCCGGCTGGAATTGCGCCGTCGGCCGGATCTGGCCGACAAACCCTACGCTTTGATCGGCCCGGACGACCACGTCTGGGCCGCCTCGAAGGAGGCCCGCGACTACGGCGTCGCCGATGGGCTGGCCCCGGCCCACGCCCGGGCGCGGTGCCGGAACCTGGTCATCTGCGAACTGGACGAGGGCGAGGCCGGCGACCAGCAGCAGGCGTTTCTGGACGAGATCGGCAGCTGGGAACTGCCGGCCGAGGAGACCGGTTACGGGCGGGCCTTCATCGCCCTGGACGGGGTGGCCGAAACCGCATCCGAGGCCCAACCGTTGGCCGCCGAGATGGGGGCGCACCTGCGCCGGACCCTGGGCGAG
>JBKJQK010000034.1:0-7008 GCA_046594095.1 Anaerolineae bacterium
AGACGCCTCCGGAGCTGCATTCGCTGAAAGGGGTAATTTGACGGCGGCGACCGGTACCCAATACGGTCGTTAGCGCTTAAGGTGCTTTCCCTCCGGTGCCCCGATGGCGAATTCACCCGGCTATCGAAGCGCGATCGGGATCTACAGTGCGACAAACGGTCCCGGAGGGTTGCAACCTTCTGGGACCGTTTGCCGTCTTGTTTTGGCGCTGCCTGACAACTATCGAAGCGAGATCGGGATCCAAGCCCGTTGCGAGAGTGGCGTGTTTGTTGGCGTCGAGGTTGTCGTCGGTGTCGCCGTGTCCGTTGGGGTTTGGGTCGGCGTGTTTGTCGGCGTCTCGGTGTTTGTCGGCGTTTGGGTCGGCGTTGCCGTCTGGGTCGGCGTTGACGTGGCGGTGGGTGGTGTGCCGGTCACCGTCGGGGTTGGCGTCGTCGTTGGCGGTGCCAGGCAGGCGATGTCCAGGGTGACACTTTGAAGGATGCCCACATCTTGGCTTGCGTTGTCGGCGACGCAGAACTGCCAGTTGCCATTCGGGTTTTGGCCGACGAAGCCGGAGAAGCTTGAAAATGTGGTCGTCTGCCCGTCCGCATTTGTTGTAAACGAACATATCCCGTTTTGCTGACACACGAATTGTGCGGTGGTCAGGCCGGCGCCCATCGACTCGGCAGTCAACGTCGCGGCGTCGCTAAACGTGATGGGATAACTCGACGACAGATTTGCGCTGCTGCCGGCGCCCGTGCCGCCCGGCCGGTACATCATCACCAGCGACTGCGCGGCCGGATTGACCAGCCAAAGTTTGAGATCACCGACCCAGGTGTGACTGATGGCCGTCCGCAACGTCATCGTCGTGATCGTGCCGGTACCGGGATAGGGGATGTTGACGCAGATCCCGGTCGGGGTGTTGTCCGGAATGGTGGTGTTGCTGATGACCGTTGTGGCTGAGCAAACGCCCGGGACCGGTGTCGACGTCGCGGTTGGGGTTGCGGTCGGGGTGGGCGGGGTGCCCGTCGCGGTGGGTGTTGCCGTCGGGGTGTTCGTCGGTGTTGGCGTCGGGCCAAAGCCGCACGTCGCTGTGATCGCGCCAAAGCCGCTGATGTTGTCGCTAAAGGCCCCCGTAGTCGCGTTGGCGAAAGTTGACGCGACCAGGATGTAGGTTGTGCCGGCGGTCAGGGTCCGATAGATTGCCGGATTCAGCGCGATCGTGTCGTCGACCGCCTCAATCGCATTAGCCACGGGCGCCGCTGCGCTGAAACTGTTCTGATACAGGGTGTAGAACCCGTCTACTCCGCCCGACATCACCATCGAGTAGAGCCCAGTCGACGAGACCGAGAACTGAATCGGGCGGTAGAAGACGGCCGTGCCCGATCCAGACAGTGAGGTGGGCGGATTACCAGTCAACGTGCGGTTATAGGTGGGATCACCGAGCGTAAACGTTCCGGCGCAACTGTAGCTGCTAAAGACCTGCAATTCGAAGTTGACAGTTTGCGTGGCCGTAATTGCTCCCAGATTGACCGACTTGGCCCCGTGTCCGGCCGATGTCGCGCCAAGCGTCCACGCCTGGCCGCCCCCGACGAGGGTCAAGCTATAGAAACCGGTGGCCGGGTTGGTGTTGGCGACCACGGTCGCCAGATACGGGCTGCCGTTGGCCGTCACCGTGGCGGTAAGGGGATTCCCCGAGCCCTCTTCTGTCACAGTACCCGAGACGACAAATCGCGGGGCGGGGGTCAGCGTGATGGGCACCGTGACCGTCACCCCGTCCGCGACGACGATCCCCGGGAACACACCCGGAAGGTAGCCATAGGCGCTGCCCGTAATGGTATAGGTGCCGGCTGGGACGCCGATTCCAAACACGCCGGAGCCATTGGCGATCGTGCCCAGGGTAAAGGTCGTGCCATTGCTGGCCGACACGAGCGCGGCCGAAATCGGCAGGCTGGTGCTCAGATCGACGACGGTGCCCTGAATCCGGGAGGTGAGCGCCACGCCGCAGGCGGGAAATTTGAATGAACCAATGCCCGTGCTCCACACATTGCTGGATGTGGCCCGATAAACCTCGTTGGTGTACCAGAAGGTGCAGTCATCAATTGGATCGACCGTCATGTTGCTGTAGTCGCCCCATCGGTTGCCCGTGCTCGTCTGCGAGCCGCCGCCTGCAACGAGGACGGCCTCGCCCTGACTCAGCGTATTCAGCGGATCGCCCTGAAGTCTGCCGGCGTAGCGAATGTCCGGGAACTGGGAGCCGCTCGATCCGCTAAAACCGACGGCCATGTTGCCCAGGGTGTCCTGGGCGACGCTGCCCATCCAGCGGTAGATCCCGTCGGCGGGTCCAAAGGTGCTCTGCTGAAAGATCGTCGGGGTGATCGCGTGCGGATCTCGGAACTCATACCAGCGCACGCCGGCCCGGCCGCTGCCGGCGTCGACGGTCTGGTTGGCGACCACCGACTGATGGTCGCCGAAGTTGCGGTAGGCCAGGCGCCACATAAACCGGTCGGAGATGGCGTCGAGCTTCGCCGAGGTCGAGCCTTGCGGAACGCATGCCCGAGTGGCATCGCACACGCTGTTCCAGGCCGCGGTGTCGACGTCAACCGGGCCGGTGAACGTGCTGCTGAGCGTATTGGTCCAATCGACGTGAAATTTGAAGAAGTGAACCCGGTCTGTTGGGTAGAACGTCCACTCGGCGGCTTCCGGCGCGGCAATGATATTGGGCGAGCCCGCTGGCGGCAACGTTCGCCCGTCCAGGTCCGATGGCAGGGCGCCGCCGATCTTGTTAATCGGGCTGGGTTGCCCATCGAGCTTAAAAATGACCTGCTGAGCGGGCAAACCGATCAGCATCTTGTCTCGCTCATAGGCGGCCGCGGCCATGCCCGAGAAGCTAAAACTGGGCGCGGCGAACATGTTGAAGGTGGCATAGTAGCCGTCCGGCCACATCCCAAAATGCGGATAGTCGTTCAACTGGGTACTGTCGAACAGGAACTCGTAGCGGTAATACGCGCCGGCCGGATTGCCGCTTGTCGACACGGCAATGCACTGGTAGAACGGGCCGGCGTTGGTGTTGATGTTCGGCAGCGCGAACTGACTGATCATCCAGCGATCGGCGAGCTGGTCGTAAATCACGATCGGGTCGCCATCGTTGGTTGTCTCGCACGGCCCGCCAAAGCCGGCGAAGAGAGCGTTCGTTTTCTGGGGCCCGAGCGTGCGCGCGCCGGTGGACTTGTTAAACACGCCCCAGGTAGTGTTGACGGTCTGCACAAAGTCGTTCGGCCCGACCTCGCCATTCGTGTCGGGCGGGGTGTAGCGCGGGTCGCCGACGGTGATCTGATCGTCGCTTGATTCGCCATAAAAAGTGATGATCGAGGATGGCATAATCAGCGGGGAAGCAATGCTCTGCAAAGCCGCGTCTGAAAAGAGGGAGTCATAAACCGCCGGGGCTTTCGACTTGAGGTCTTCAAGCTGCTGCGGCGCGTAATTAGCCCGGCCGAGGCGCTTGCGGATTTGCTCGAAGGCGGACGGGGAGCGAACGGCGTCCGGCTTGTACAGGCCGCTGGCATCCAACTCGGCCATGGTCTGGGCAGATTTGTCGTTACGAATCGACGTCCGGATTTCAGGACGCAGATCACTTAGTCGAAGCTCCGGAGGCAAGAGAGGCTGTGTGGCCTGGGGCGGGGCGACGGCCGAAACAAGGGCGGGTGGCGCATTGGCCCGCAACGCGGTCGTGGCTCCGCCCAGCAGCATTCCGGCGGCGACAATGGCATTCGTGAACGTGCGTAGTCTCATGTATCCCCCCGTGCTCTCGTTTCTGCCCGGATACGGCGCTTCCGCGCGATGGTCCGGACTCGATTTGCGGCCACGGGGACCCCTATCCCTATCCCCGGCGCCGGCCTCATTGGTTTCTTCGCGGATTATAGATGGATGTTTCGCGTGGCATGCTCAACCCCACATTCGGGCCATCAGCCTTGCGGCGCCGCGCCTTTCAGGGCCCCGAAGCGGCGCAGGATTTCTGCTTTCTGGATCGCATGATCGACGATGGGCGCGGGGTAGTCGACTCCAATGACGCACCGGCTGGCCCGCTGAGTCAGGGGCGGCATCTCCCACGGCGCATGCACGTCCGCGGTTGCTACCTCGGCCAGCTCAGGCACCCAGCGCCGCGCATACGCCCCGTCTGGATCAAAGCGCTTACTCTGCAGGATCGGGTTGAAGATGCGGAAGTAGGGTTGGGCGTCGGTGCCAGTGCTGGCCGCCCACTGCCACCCGCCGTTGTTTGAAGCGGGGTCGCCGTCGGCGAGTGAACGCATGAAATGCGCTTCGCCCAGGCGCCAGTCCAGGTGCAGGTCCTTGGTCAGAAACGAGGCCACGATCATCCGGGCCCTGTTATGCATCCAACCGCTGGCCGCCATCTGGCGCATGGCCGCGTCGACGATGGGATATCCCGTCCGCCCCTCGGTCCAGGCCCGAAAACGCCGCGCGTCTTCAGCCGTGTCGCCGCTTCCCCAGACGAGGGGGTCATAGGCGTGGTTGAAGTTGGCCGTGTCCGCTCCGGGGAAGTGAAACAGGACGTGGGCGTAGAACTCGCGCCAGATGAGCTCCGAAAGGTAGGTCTGGGCCCCGCCCGATTCACCGGCGTCGATGGCCGCCTGGGCGGCCTGGCGGGGTGAAAGCGCGCCAAAGCGCAGATGGGCGGACAAGCGCGATGTGCCGTCCCCGCTCAAGTTGTCACGTTGGGCGCCATACGCGTCCAATCCGCCGCCGCGGCAGAATTCGCGCAGGCGGGCAAACCCGGCTTGTTCGCCTGGGGCGGGCAGGGCCAGCGTATTGGGATCGGGCTCGGGCAGCGCCTGGGAGGTGAGATCCGGCGGCGGCTGAAGGTTCGCCGGCGCCGGCTGCGCACGCCAACTGCGCGGGAGTCCGAGCCAGGCTCGCTTGAAGGGCGTAAATACGGTATAGGGCGTGCCGGCCTGGCTCATCACCTCACCCGGCTCAAAGACAAGGCAGTCCTTCGAGGTGACGACCTCAAGGCCGGCCGACTCGAGGGCGGCGGTTACCCGCGCGTCGCGCCTGCGGGCGAGGGGCGTGTAATCCCGGTTGACGCTGACGGCCGATGCGCCCGTCTCGCGCGCGAGGTCGAGCAAAGCGACGGCCGGATCGCCCGCGCGAACGATCAACCGGCTCCCCCGGCGGCGCAAGGACGTGTCAAGATCGCGCAGACAGCCGAACATGAAGGCGACCCGGGCCGGCGCGACGTCCCGCCCACCCAGCAGGCGTGGATCGAGTACGAAGACCGGGATTACATCGCCGTCGGTTCGGGCGACGGCCGCCGCCAGAGCGGTGTTGTCGGCCAGGCGCAGATCGCGGCGGAACCAGTGCAGCATTCGGGCCATCGTGCGGCGAGTATAGTCGGGCACCGTCATGCAGCCCCCTACTGATTCAGACGCTCGCGCGATTTCGCCGCGGGCTGCCCAGACCCTGCTTTATTTCGCCGGTTTCATTGTCCTGGGCCTCGTCGATGGCGGGATTGGGCCGTCACTCTCAACCTTTGCCGGAAACGCCGGGGTGTCGCTGGCCGAGATCTCGGGAATGTTTGCCGCGATGGCGCTTGGCCGCTTGTGCGGATCGGCGATCGCAGGGCGGGTCTACGGCCGGATGAACGGCCACCACGCGCTCGGGCTCGGGTTCGGGCTTACGGCCGCGTCCGCCGCCGCAATCACATTTCTGCCGGAGTTTATCGTAGTGGTGGCCGGCGCGTTCATGCTCGGGATGTTCTCGAGCACGGTGGACGTCGGCTCAAACACCCTGATTCAGTGGGCGCACGGCGAACGAGTGGGGCCCTTCATGAATGGCCTGCACCTCGCTTTTGGTGTCGGCGGCGCTTTGGCACCGGTGTTGATTGCGGCCTCGCTGCTTGCCTCGGGCCAGGTACGGGTTGCCTGGTTGGCGATCGCCGCGCTCAACGCCGCGATGATGGCAGCCGCCCTGCTGATCCGGCCGCCAACAACGCCGGCCCTGCACGCCTCAACAGCCCTGGTCCCAGTGCCCCGCGCAACCCTGGCCCTGATCGGTTTCTTATTTTTCATCTACGCCGGCTGTGAGGCGACCTTGTTTGTGTGGACGGCCGACTACGGCGTCGCGATCGGCTTTGAGCGGACTGGCGCGGCAACAGCGTTGGCGACGACCTATTGGCTGAGTTTCATGGCGGGCCGCTTGCTTGCCATTCCGGCCTCCCATCGCTTTCCCGTCCGCACCGTGACCCTGGGCGCATTTGGGCTGGCGATCGTGGCCGGTCTGGCTTTTGGGCTGTCAGGCGGGCAATCTGTCTGGCTATGGCTGGCCGTGTGCGGGGTGGGGATCGGGACCGGCCCGATTTTCCCGAATGCGCTGGCGTTTGCGGGCGAGCGCCTGGGCGCGACGGCGGGCGTCACGGGCTACGTTTTCGTGCTGGGGAGTCTTGGCGCCATGCTGTGGCCCTGGCTGGCCGGCCAACTGTTTGAGTCAACCCATGGGGCCGTCATCCCGTGGATGGTGTTCGGCTTTGTGACCGCGACGGCCGTGCTGTTCGTCGTGTTTGACCGGATGACGGCCAGACGCAGCGCGTGACGCTGCGTCGAGTTAACGGTTATCAGTCGCACGAACCCGACGGCGCACTCGGTCCGCGAACATCGGGTCGGCCAGCAGATTAACTACAGGTTCGCAATAATCGCATCTGCGAACTCGCTGCACTTGACTTCCTTCGCGCCGTCCATCTGGCGGGCGAAGTCATACGTGACGGTCTTCTGGGCAATGGCCTTCTCGAGCGCGGCCAGGATTGCGTCCGCGGCTTCGACCCAGCCCATGTAACGAAGCATCATCTCGCCCGACAGGATGACCGAGCCGGGATTCACCTTGTCGAGGTTGGCGTACTTCGGCGCGGTCCCATGGGTGGCCTCGAAAATCGCATGGCCGGTCACGTAGTTGATGTTTCCGCCGGGGGCAATCCCGATGCCGCCCACCTGCGCCGCAAGAGCGTCGCTCAGGTAGTCG
>JBKJQK010000062.1:0-5178 GCA_046594095.1 Anaerolineae bacterium
GTTCTCCGAATCCTGGTCGAGGACGAGACGGGGAAATCGAAACTCGTGGCCGCCGTCATGGGTCCCCGAGTCGTCATTCCTCCGGGGCCAGGTGTCGGAGCGCCGCTGCGGTCCTTCGGCTCGGCGACGCCGATTGAACTGGTCGCCTTCTCGTGGCAGGAGACCCGACCTGGCGTGGCCTGCCTGAAGCCAGTCTGGCGATTGGCCGCCAGCGGCCTCGACGCCCCGTATGCGCTGAAATACAGCCTTCGCTTGCGCGCCGCGGACGGTCGCACCCTTGCCCAGGCGGATCAGGAACCGATGATGGGCCTTTCGCCCATGTGGTCGTGGGCCGCAGGCGCGTCAATCTACGATGGGGTCTGCGAGGTCCGTCTCGCGGAAGGGTTCAAACCCGGAGATGCGTATCAGGTCGAGTTTGTGTGGTACGACGCCGCAACCAGGGCCGAGGTGGCCCGAACGACGCTTGCCAGCCGGCGCCTCGCGGATCCGGCTGCGCCTCATGTCGCCGACGCGAGTTGGGCTACAAGTACTCCTTGATGCTATGCGCGGCGGCGTAGGCGGCGGCTTCGGCTCGATTATTCACACCCAGCTTTGAGAACACGGCGCTGACATAGTTGCGGACTGTCCCCTCGCCCAGCGATAGCAAATCCGCGATCTCACGATTGGTGCGGCCTTCCGAGAGGCGGGCCAACACGCGCATCTCTTGTTCGGTGAGCTCGGCAAACGCGCTCTGCTCGCGCTGGCGAGCCTGCGCCCGCATGCGCATGAAGACCTTGGTGGTGGATGCCGGGTCCAGCGTGCTTTCACCCCGGGCGACGGTCTGAATGTGCTTGACCAGATCATCGCTGCCGAGCTGCTTGAGCACAAATCCGCTGGCGCCCGCCGCGATCGAGTCGTACAACACGTCGTCGTCGCCATACGAGGTGAGCATAATGACCTTTACCCGTGGCGCGGCGGCCGTAATCTCACGGCACGCCTCGATTCCGCTCATGCCCATCAGGCGCACATCCATGACCACGATGTCGGGACGATGCATCAGCGTCTTTCGAACCGCCTCGTGTCCGTTGGCGGCTTCATCGACGATGTCGAAGCCAGGCTGGCGCGCAAGCAGGGTGCGCAATCCAATCCGGACCACCTCGTGGTCGTCGACGATGATGATTCGCAATCTGCTCATGATGTCCGGGACAGCCCCTGGCCCTCGTTCAGTTCCAGCATAACGGTTGTGCCTTTTCCTGGCCCGCCCTCGACGCTGAGATCGCCGCCGAGCAGCCGGGCGCGTTCGCGCATGTTGCGCAATCCCCGGCCAATTTGACCGCCTGTGGATGTAACACCGATGCCATTATCGCTGATGGCCAGCCGCATTGCCGGCCCGCGCCCGCTCTCACCCGCATAGTCGAGTGTCACCACGACCGAATCCGCGCCGGCGTGGCGCGCGACATTACTGAGCGCTTCGCGGGCGACCTGGTAGACGTGATGGCGGCGAGCCGGCGACAGTGTTTCCGATGGCCGGCCATTGACGCGCCAGTCCACGGTGAGGCCGGTCCGCATGCGGAACTCACCGATGATCTCGACCAAACCACGGGCCAGATCCTCATCCGCGCGCGCGGTGCGCAGGTCGTAGATAAAACCCCGGATGTCGGCGATGGTCTGGTTTAGGCCATTCACCGCATACGCGATCTGCTTCTCAGCGTGGTCAAGCAGGTGCTGATCAGGCACGCCTGCCCCGGATTCCCCGGGCCCGGCCCGGGCCTGGCGCAAGGCGTGCTGCGCATCGTCGAGGACAAGGCCGAAGGCAAATACGGACTGAATGGTCCCGTCATGCAATTCGCGGCTAATGCGTTCGCGCTCGGCGCTGAGCGCCTGTTGCTGTCCGAGCGCCTGAGCGACCCTGTCGGACTCGAGCCTGAAGACATCGAGGGAGACAAAAAAGAAGACCGCGATGATGGCGCCAATCGCGGCCCGAACTGCCGCCAGCGGGACGCCCAATACGGAAAAGGACAAGCTTTCATTGAGGATAGGTCCCCACAGGACGGGGCTGGCCGGCGCCAGAAAGCCGTCCGAAATCGCAAAAAACGCAAAACCGAATCCGGTCACCCTCAGCGCGCTGATGAACCGACCGGCGCCCAGCGGGCCGACGAGCTTGAAGGCTTGCCGTCGCAGGCCAAAGGCCACCAGCAATGAAGCCGGAGCGACAACGGCGTAGCGCAACAGGGCCTCGGCGCTGCCGAGATCGGGCACGGGCGAGGCCAGGCGTTGAACGACGAGAGCGGCCGCGCCCAGCGCAGTGACGGCGATGGGTACCCCGGCCGACATCGCGCGGGGGACAAGCGGCTCGATAAGTTGGAGCCCGAAACCCAGGAGAGCGGCCATGCTCACCAGGCGCAAAAAGAGCTGAAGCGAACGAAGCGCGCCCACGGCCGCGGGATCCAGGTAGGCTGCCTGCAGCGGCACAAACAGATCCCCCCAGATGGACAGCGCCTCGCACAAGCCGAATGCGGAGACCCAGGGTAGGCCGCGGGCGAGTTCGAGCCGGCTGCGCTGGCGCCATTGCAGCCCCATGGCCAGTCCCAGAACGAAGAAGACCTGGCCGTGCAGGAAGCGCACCGCGACATCGTTTGCCGCGAAAAACCTCTGCAATTGTTCGGCCCACATCACGGCCTATAATCTACCTCACCCAAACTTGTGACCACCGCCCGCGATGTTCTCGTCCCTGTAGCGCTTTTCCTTGGGGTGTTGGCGATCGCGCTAATCGCGGTTGGGCTGACCCGCCAATCTCGCGCTCAAAGAGCCGCCTACTATTCCGAGCGACGAAGCCGCCACGGCGAAGCCGCCCGCAGCGCCTCGGCAGGCGTGTTGGTGGGAACTTGCGCGCTCCTGGTCTTTGCGGCCTCAACCCTCTTTCCCGGAGGTGCCGGGCAAGCGCCGAGCACTTCCGCGGACCTGCCGGCTACCGTTCCGCCCACATCGATCCCTGTTGCGCTGGCGCCGACGAAGTATGTCGCGGCCGCAACTCCCGTGATCGATCCGCCAACGCGCGTGCCACCCGGGCTTGAAGCCGCGGCGGCCAGGATGGTCTTTCGATCGATTGCAAGCGGGGTCGATGGCGCCGGTCTCCCGATTGGCGCTGGAACCGAGTTCACGCGCAGCATCGCAGCGGTCTATTTGTTCTATGAATACTCCGGAGTGGCAGCCTCTTCCCGAGCTCAGCACGCGTGGTTCCGAAATGGCGGGTTGGTCTTCACCTCGGCCGATGCGCTGACCGGGATTGGGCATGGGAGTGGTCAATTGGTGTGGCGGCCGGGGCGTCCGTTCGACCCTGGCCAGTACGAAGTGCGGGTTTCGCTCAACGACCAACCCCAATTTGTCGCCAACTTCGTTGTGCGCTAGGCCGGGTACAATCGTCGTCCTTCATGCGCACTCTGGTCTCTCTCGATCTCGAAACCACCGGTCTTGATTCCGAACGCGACGCCATACTCGAAGTGGGAATTGTCGTTTTCCGCGGCGACGAAGTCGTGGAAGAGTATTCCCACATCGTCAATCCAGAGCGGCCCATCCCGGCCAAGATCACCGAGCTGACCGGAATAACCGAAGCGATGGTGCGGACCGAAGGAATACCCATGTGGGACGCCCTGCGTGAATCGCAGCGCCTGTGCGGCAACGCCCCAATCGTCGGCCACAACATCGGATTTGATCTTGGTTTCTTGAGGCGCCAGCGGGTCTTGCCGTCGAATCTGGCGATCGACACCTTTGAGCTCGCCAGTATTCTGGTGCCCCACGCGGGACGCTACTCCCTGGGCGCGCTCGGCAAGGAACTTGGTATCGCCGAGCCGGCCACCCACCGCGCTCTGGATGACGCGCGGGTGGCCCATCAACTGTATTTGCGCGTATTCGACCGGGCAATGGGTCTGCCTCGGGATGTCCTCGAGGAAATTACCGGGCATGCCGAGCGGAGCGGCTGGGGCCTGGCCGGATTCTGGCGCGACGCCCTCGATGAGCAGCGCGCGCGCGGGGGGAGCCGGCCTATGAGCGCCCGCAAATCCGGGCCGGCCGCCCCGTCGCCGGCGCGCCGCGAGGCGGCCCGAATGCGACTTGAGGCGCGGCCGCTGGTGGCCCACGCGGATACGCGTCCGCTCGATGCCGAAAAGGTTGTTCAAACCCTGAGTCCGGGCGGTCCGTTGGCTGCCCGCTTCCCGGGCTATGAAGCGCGCCCACAACAGATTGAGATGATGCGCCTGGTGGTGAAAGCATTTAATGAAGGCACGCTGGAATTCATCGAGGCTGGCACGGGCACCGGCAAGAGCCTCGCGTATCTGATCCCCTCGATGCTGTGGGCGATCCAAAACGGCCAGCGGGTGGTCGTAAGCACGAACACCATCAACCTCCAGGAACAGTTGATGGAGAAAGACGTTCCCGCCGTCATCGATGCGCTGGGGATTGACGGATACGCCGCGGTGATGAAGGGTAAGGGCCGCTATGTCTGCAATTTGCGGGTCGGCGATATGCGCAAAGCCGGACCCCGCACGCTCGAAGAGGTCCGGGTCTTGTCCAAGATCCTCATTTGGCTGCCCGACACACTGACCGGCGACACCGACGAATTGTTTGTCCCCCAGCCCGCTGAGCGAATTGCGCTCAGTCACTTGACGGCTGAAAACCCCGCCTGCGACCGCAACACCTGTAGCGCAACGGACTGTTTCTTCAACCGGGCGCGTCGGTTGGCCGAAAGCGCCCACGTTGTGATCGTCAACCACGCGTTGCTTCTGGCTGACGTGGCGGTCGAAAACAAGGCGCTTCCGGAATACAAATACCTGGTGATCGATGAGGCTCACCATCTTGAAGCCGCCGCCACCGACGCGCTTGGCTTTGTCATCGATCGCGACGAGGTGGGCCGTAATCTGGGTGATCTTGCTCGCGGGGGGCGAAAGGCCTCCGGGCTGACGGCTGACGTCATCGCCATGGCCCGCGCGATCCTCCCTCCGGAGCATAGCGGCGCGATTGAAACCCAGGCGGATCGCCTGGCGGCGGCCAGCCAACGGGCATCCCAGGCGTCGACTGTCTTTTTTGACGCGGTGCAGGAGTTTATCGCTGCCCAGAGCGGCGGCGAAAACTCGGACTATGCCCAACGGACGCGGATTACAACAGGATTGCGGGCAAATCCGGGGTGGGGAGGCGTGGAGCGCG
>JBKJQK010000501.1:0-15873 GCA_046594095.1 Anaerolineae bacterium
ACCGACAAGACGAGCTTCATGGGCAATGGCCCGACCCAGGATGGCTTCTGGATCAAGATAGTCGAAGATCGCCGCCCAGTTGGCCGGTGAAATCCAGAAGCCATCCTGGGTCGGGCCATTGCCCATGAAGCTCGTCTTGTCGGTGAGCAAACCGCGCCCGCCGATCTCGATCGGGTAATCGACGTCGGCCTTGATCAGCGACCCGGTGAAACCCGCCGGCGGCTCGGCGGACTTGCTGTCCTTGCAGGAGAAGTTCTTTGATTCGGCGTTGCCCCAATCCTTCCCGACGTAACTCGCGGGCGGCGGGTTGATCGGACAGTTGAAGGCGCCGCCCTGATACTCGTCACCCAGGTTGTAGAGATGGCCAATTTCGTGCGCGACCGTCGCCGACGCGTCGGCGTCAGACTCGACGTTGATATTGGTCTTGACTTTCTTGACCGCAAAACCCTGAAGGTTGGCTTCTGGTCCGAGCCGGTTCTTCACGAAACCGGAGATCGAGTCCGCGCAGCGCAGCTCAGCGGGTCGGGGGTCTTCAAAGCAGGGGGCCTGCTGAGCGCCCTGAATGGTCTGGAGCAGAAGCTGAATGCGCCCTTCCGGGGTGAGCGTGTTGAACTGATCCGCGGAGGCGTCAATTTCGGGCAGCACCCGGACTTTGAACTTGTCGGGGGCGACGGGATAGATCGCCTGCGAAAAATCGATCAGACCCTTCCATATCCCGGTCGTGGTCCGGACATCGTTGGGCCCATAGTTGGCCTTGACCGGGGCCATGATGACGTCCAGGTTCTTGCGCTCCTGGAACTTGGCCGTCGCGGTCGCGGTCGAATCGCCGATTTTGACGTCAAAGGTGTAGTCACCGGCCTTCCAATCGCCGCAGGCGGCCCGGGTTGCGCACATGAACACCAGTGTGGCGGTGGGATCGGCCGAAGGCGTCGGCTCGAGGGTGACAACCGCATTTCCGCCGAACTTGACCACGACCTGCTGGGTCGCGGCGTTTACGGCCGCGGGCGCGTTGAGCACCACGATGACGGCCGCGTCCTTGCCGGCCACATAGCGGTCCAATTGATTGCCGAGCGCCTGGGCCACCATCACGCTCTTGATTGCGCCGGTTTGGGCCATGGCCGTTCCGGTCATCGGAATGACGAGCGAGATCGCGAAAACGGCAATGAGAAGCGCGCGAAACTTCGCGGCCTTGCTTTGAACTTGTCGGAACATATTATTTCCAGGTTTCCTTTGAATTTCTTTGAATGGTTTTCCAGTTACGTCGGCTAAGGCGCCCATTGAGGCCTATTTCGCAAGCGGTCCGAATGACTCATCCAGACGCGCCCGCTTGCCATGCTCATCCTTGCGGCCCGGCGGGGAGTGGCCCTAATGGGGCGGCAATCTAGCACAAGCGCATCAATGCGTCAAGTAGCCATAGCCGGCCTGGCCCGATATGCGACAATCGACCGTCGCATGAAGCGTTCCTGGCTGGTCTGGCTCGTTCCCCTGGTGGCGGTCGGCCTATTTCTCAGCATCTGCCTCCGCCAGCTCGAGCTCCCCGGGTTCTACTACGACGAGGGCTTCGACCTGACCCCGATGATGTCGATCATGCGCGGCGAGCCGGCCGATCTGCTGCGTGGAATTGGGCTGACCCTCGGCGGCGAAACATACCCGCTCATGAAGATGGACTACCTCGGGTCCCTGACCGGCTATCTGACCCTGCCGTTTATGGCCGTCTTTGGAGCGGGAGTGACGGCAGCCCGCCTCCAGCCCATCTTTTTCTCATGCGTCACGCTGTTTCTGGCCTTCATCGCGGCCCGGCGCTGGTTCGGCGCCAAAGTGGCCAGTTTGAGCGTGCTCCTGTTGGCGGTCAACCCGTCCTTCATTTGGTTCTCGCGCCAGGGCATCACCGTGACCTCGATCATGACCGTGTTCTCGCTGGGCAGCCTGATCTGCCTGGACATTGCCCGCGCGCGCCTGGGAGCGAAGCGGACGGCGGCCGTCGCCCTGGTGGCCGCCGGCGCGCTGGCGGGTCTCGGGCTGTGGGCCAAGTTTGTGTTTTTGTGGTGGCTGGCTTTGCTGGCGGTGGTTGCGGCGGTCTGGCTGATCTTCTCCCGCGCGGGCTCGCTGCGTGAGCGGCTGCTGCTCAGTCTGGGGGCGCTGCCGTGGCTGGCCGCCGGCTTAATCGCCGGCAACGCCCCGATGCTGCTCTTCAATGGGCTGGGACTTTCGCGCGGCGCGGGCGCGCCCACGCTCAACCTGTTGCTGGGCTCACTGGCCGTGCCGACCCAGTACGGGGTCGTCAACTCGGACTTTCTGGCGAACCTATCCAAACGGCTGGCCGACTTTGAGGTCTTCCTCAACGGCAGCTATTTCTATTACAACGGTGTGCCGTATGGCAACACCTTGGCCATGCCCTGGTTTCTGGCCAGTCTGGTGATGGGTAGCCTGTTTGCGTTGGGCCGCCCCGAGTGGCGCAAATGGCTGGCGGTCCTGGCCTGCATCGGAGTGTATCTGCCGATCAGCTCGTTCACCGTGTCGGGGCTGTGGGCGACTCATATCTTCATCCTGTTGCCGCTGCCGCAATGGGTGATCGCCTGCGCGGTTGTGTGGGGGGCCGAAGCGGTCATCGCGCTGCCGCCGCTGCGCCGCCTGCTTGGCGCGCCTGGAGCCTCCCTTGCCTCTCTCGCGCTCGCGGCCATCTGTCTTGCCCTGCCGTTCTCGCGCGATCTGTGGGTGAGCGAGCAGCATCACCTCACCCTGGCGCGAACCGGTGGCTCGGGCCGCTTCTCGGATGCGGTCTACGCGCTGTCTGGCTGGCTGGATGCCCAGGGCGTTCGCGAGCCGGTCGCGTTGGATTGGGGAATCATGGCCAATGTCGAGGTGGTGACGGGCGGGCGGGTCCGGCCGGTCGAGATTCACTATTTCACCAGCGAGGCGAGCGAGCCGTTTAAACAGCAGGCACGGCTGTATCTGGCCGACCCGGCCCGCTACTACGTTGTGCTGTGGGGTGGAGACGCCACGGCGCCCGGGTTTGCCGTCTTTAATCACCGGGAGCAATTTGAGCAGCTCGCCCGCGAACAGGGGAAGGCCGTCCGCGAGGTCTTTGTCGCCTCCGAGCGGAGTGGGTTGCCTGTTTACGTGGTTCTTCAGGCGCAGTAGCGCCCCCGGGCCCCGTCATTCTGAGCGCGCCCATCGGGTTTTGGACCGCCAATGCGAAACGGGTGCGCGAAGAATCTCTGCGTCACGCCGAAAGCGAAACGTTGATCGGCCCGCGCCTGGGTAGAGATGCTTCGCTCGGCCGTTACGCGCATGCCTGCGAGGTTCAAGTCGCCTCGCTCAGCATGGCAAACCCTCGAGTTTGACATGCGCCACGCGCGGCCCGTCCAGGGAGTCAGACCACCTCGTCCACCCGGACCGCTAAACTATCGACCCATGCCCGACCTGTTTGACCACGCCGCCGCCGAGCAGATCGCCAGCGAGTCACCCCTGGCGGCTCGGATGCGCCCGCGCACGCTTGATGAGTTCATTGGCCAGGAGGACATGGTCGGCCCGGGAAAACTGCTCCGCCGGGCGATCGAGTCCGACCGGCTGTTCTCGTCGCTCATCCTGTGGGGACCGCCCGGGACCGGCAAGACCACCCTGGCCCGGATCATCGCCAACAAGACCCAGAGCCACTTCGAGACCCTCAACGCGGTGATGGCCGGGGTGGCCGATATTCGCAAGACCGTTGCGGACGCGAAGGAGCGCCGGCGCCTGTATCGCAAGCGGACCATCCTGCTGGTGGACGAGATTCACCGCTTTAATAAGAGCCAGCAGGACGCGCTGCTGCCGCACGTCGAGGATGGCACGCTGATCCTGATCGGGGCGACGACCGAGAACCCGTATTTCGAAGTCAACAGCGCGCTGATCTCGCGCTCGCGGCTGTTTCATTTGAGCAGCCTGAATGACGCTCAAATCGTGGCCCTGATGCGGCGTGCGCTGGCCGACCCCGAGCGCGGCTACGGCCGGCGCAAGACCCGCGCCGACGACGAGGCGCTCCGCCATCTCGCCCAGGTGTCCAGCGGCGACGCCCGGAATGCCCTTAACGCGCTCGAGCTTGCGGTCGAGTCTACGCCGCCCGGGGCCGACGGCGTCGTTCACGTGACGCTAGCGGTCGCCCAGGATTCGATCCAGCGCCGGGCGGTGCTGTATGACAAGGAAGGCGACGCCCACTACGACACGATCAGCGCCTTCATCAAGAGCGTTCGCGGCAGCGATCCGGATGCGGCCCTGTACTGGCTGGCGAAAATGCTCTATGCCGGCGAGGATCCGCGCTTCGTGATGCGGCGGCTGCTGATCCTGGCCAGCGAGGACATCGGCCTTGGCGATCCGATGGGGTTGGTGGTCGCGGCGGCGGCCTCGGCGTCGCTCGACTACGTCGGGATGCCGGAGGGGATGTATCCGATCGTCGAGGCCACGCTGTATCTGGCGACCGCGCCCAAGAGCAACAGCGCCGGAAACTACTTTCGGGCGCGGGCCCAGATTGAGGCGGAGGGCGCGGGCGAGGTGCCCGATCACCTCAAGGACCCCAGTCGCGACGGCGAAGGGCTCGGCCACGGCAAGGGATACGTGTATCCGCACGATCTGCCCGAGCACTGGGCGCCCCAGAACTATCTGCCGCGCGAGATCGCTGGTATGTCGTTCTTCACCCCGTCGGGTGTTGGCTACGAACAGGCCGTCCAGGAGCGCCTGGCCCGCTGGCGCGACGCCCAGCGCCGGGCGCTCGGCGTCGAAGGCCGCGAAGGCCCGCAGCTCTCGCAGGCCGAAATTGATCGGATGAAGCGAGAGCGTTAGATATCGCGCGGGTCGTCGGTCATCATCACGATCCGGGGGCGGAAGCGAGCGATCACCTCGACCACGTCGCTCTGCGCGGCGATGACGTCGTCGATGTTTTTGTAGGTCCGGAAACATCCCGCATCCTCAACCAGAATCTCCAACTCGCCAAACTCGACGAAGTGTTTGCCTGATCCCGACGTGCCCAATCGAATCTCGGGCCATTGACGGCTGCTTAACAGAACAACGAAGAACGGAAGCTACGGAAGACCGACTATCCCGGGTGCTTCGGTTTGCCTTTCTTCTTCGTTCTCCTGTTAAGCGCGCGACATTCCGCATTCCGTGGCCGCGCCCAGCTACAATCAAGATTGCATGGACGCGCAAGTTCCCCCCGTTTCGGCTGCCCTGACAGCGCTGGGGATTCCGCATCGCCTCTTTGTCCACACCGGTGACGTGCGCTCGCTCGAGCAGGCCGCCGCCGAGCGTGGCCAGACATCCGTCCAGGTCATCCGCAGCATCCTCTTTCGTCTGGGCGCTGACCGTTTTGCGATGGTCCTCATGGCCGGCCCTGGCCAGGTCGCGTGGAAGGCCCTCCGCCAGATCATCGGGCAGTCGCGCCTCACCATGGCGACCGAGGCCGAAGTGCTTGGCGTGACTGGCTACCGGATCGGGGCGGTCGCTCCGTTCGGGTTGCCTGGGCCGATCCCCATCTACATCGACCGCGGCGTGTTGGCTGAAACGGAGATCTCGATCGGCAGCGGGACCCGTGGCACTGCCGTGATCCTGACCAGCGCCGACCTGCGGCGGGCGCTGCCGGATGCGATCGTGGGCGCCTTTGGCGCGGGCCGCGAGGAGGACTCGGGTGCGTGAATTTTGGGTCGGGGGGTATGCCTCGAATGGGGCGCCGGGCATCCAGCGCATGCGCTGGGATCCTGCGGCGCGGGCCCTCACATCGCGGGTGTCGAGCAGCGCTCTGGTCAACCCCTCGTTCCTGGCCGCGCGCCGTGACCGGGCCTTCTTGTATGCGGTGAGTGAGTCCGATTCCGGCCAGGGCGCTCTGGCCTGTCTTGCCGTCGCGCGGGATGGCGGCCTGTCGTTTGTCAACCAGATCCCCTCGGGTGGCCAGGGCCCGTGTCACCTCGCGATCTCGCCCGCCGAAGACGCGCTGCTGGTGGCCAATTATGGGAGCGGCAGCGTCGGTGTCTTCCCGCTCGATCCGGGCGGACCGGTCAAGCCCCTGGCCAGCCTGGTCCAGCTTGAGGGGAGCGGCCCGGTCCACGGACGGCAGGCCGGCCCGCATGCCCACCAGGTCGTTTTCGCGGGTACAGACACCGTTCTCGTGAGCGATCTCGGGTCGGACCGGATTTACCGCTTTCACTGGTCTGCGGATGCAATGGCGCTGACACCCGCGGATCCGCAGACCCTCGGCCTGTTGCCCGGCACCGGGCCGCGGCATGTCTGCATTCATCCGGCACTCGGCCTCCTTTTTGTCGCGGATGAACTCGACAGCAGCATGACCGTGTTTGACCGGGCCGGCCGGATGATCCAGGTCCTGGCCACCTCGCGCGGCGATGGCGCGGGGGTGAACTACCCCGCCCACATCGCCCTCACCCCCGATGCGCGCTTCGTGCTGGTCTCCAACCGGGGCGATGACAACCTGGCGGTTTTTGGGGTCGATGACGAATCCGCGACGGTGAAGCATGTCGGTTATGCGCCGGCCGGCGGGGCCTGGCCGCGCCACTTTGCCGTCCTCGACGCCGATGGGCGCGGCGGACTGCCGTGGCATATTGTGGTGGCCTGTCAGAAGAGCGGCAATGTGAGCGTTCTCCCCCTTGATCCCGTGACGGGGCTTCCGGGCCCGGTCCTCGCCCGGGCTGTCGCCTACGCGCCAGCCTGCATTCTCCCGATCTGAGTCCATGTCAAATCCAACCCTCGATCTCATCGCCCGGACCCGCGTCGTCGCCATCGTGCGCCTGCCCGCCATCGACGACGCCCTCGCCCTGACCCGCGCCCTGATGGAGGGCGGCGTTTGCGTGTTTGAGTTCACCCTCACCACGCCGGGCGCGACCGAAGCCATCGCCGAGGTTGCCCGGCAGTTGCCCGAGGTGGCGGCCGGCGAAGCCGCCGTGGGCGTGGGCAGCGTGCTGACGCCGGAGGACGCCCATGCCGCCATCGATGCCGGCGCGACATTTGTCGTGTCACCGGTTTTCAAGCCCGATGTGATGGACGTGTGCGCGCTGCGCGAGACGCCGATCTTCCCCGGGGCGTATACGCCCACCGAGATCGAGGCGGCCTGGACGGCTGGGGCGGCTGCGGTGAAGGTCTTCCCGGCCCGCAATCTGGGTCCGGGCTATATCAAGGACGTCCGCGAGCCGATGCCGTTTCTCAAGCTCATGCCAACCGGCGGGATCGACGCCGGCAATATCGCGGCGTTTCTCAAGGCCGGAGCGCATGCGGTCGGCGTCGGCGGGGCGCTGGTCGACAAAGAGGTCGTGGCCCGGCGCGACTGGGCGGCGCTCACGGCTCGGGCCCGCGCGCTGATGGGGGCTCGCTTCGCATCATGAACCCGCGCTATGACGTGGTGACCCTGGGCGAGACGATGCTGCGCTTCACCCCGCCTCTGCTCAGGCGGATTGAGCAGACTCAGACCTTCGACCTCGAGATCGGCGGGAGTGAGTCCAATACGAGCGTTGGACTCGCCCGAATGGGGATGCGGGTCGCCTGGTTGTCGCGCCTGACCGACAACCCGCTCGGGCGGACGGTTACCCGGATTCTGGGCGCGCAAGGGGTTGATGTCGCGCACGTGGTCTGGACCCGCGAGCATCGGGTGGGGTTGTATTTCCTGGAGGAGAGCCGCCCGCCGCGCCCAAGTCGGATCCTGTATGACCGGGCCGGCAGCGCCTTCAGTCACATGACCCCGTCCGACCTGCCCCTCAGCGTGCTTGCGCCGGGCGGCGCGCGCCTGCTCCACATGACCGGGATCACGCCCGCGCTGGGGCCAACGACGGCCGAGATGGCGTGGGCGGCCGTCGACCGGGCCAAACAGGCCGGCTGGCAGGTCAGCTTTGATCTCAACTATCGCAGCCAGCTCTGGACGCCGGCCGAGGCCGCGGCCGGGCTCAGCCGATTTGTCGCGGTGGCCGACATCGTCTTCGCCCCGCTCAGCGACGCCCAGACCATTTTTGGGCTGTCCGGCTCGCCCGAGGCGGTCCTGGCCGGGCTGCGCGAGCGCAATCCGCGGGCGATGGTGGTGATGACCCAGGGCGCGGCGGGCAGTCTGGCCCAGGCGCCCGGGATGGACGCGCCGCTGCGCCAGCAGATCTTTGAGGCGGCCGAGGTCGGCCGGGTGGGCGGGGGCGATTCGTTCTCAGCCGGCTTTTTGTATGGCTGGTTGAGCGGGGATGGGACCGAGCCGCGTCTGCCGCGCGCCTTGCGCTACGGGGCGGCCCTCGCTGCGCTGAAATACACGGTCACGGGGGACATGCCTCTGGTTGACCTCGCCGACGTCCAACAGTTGGCCGAGACGGGCAAGACCACCCGTCTGATGCGCTGAAATCTTGATTGCGCTTTGTCAGGATGAACAGGATTAACCGAATGGATCTGCGCTCAATCCAGTGAATAATTTCAGAGAAAGTTGTCAGGCTCGGTCAGGCGTTTCAGATTGGCCGGGAAAACGCGCCAGACACAACTTAAAGGGCCGAGACGAACATGGCCAGACAGGTCTGGGCGACAGCCGCAATGAGAGATTTGATCTGGACCCGGCGGCCTTGCGCGGCAAGCGCCGCCTTCATGGTCTCATCGGTCAGGTCGACGTCGCCCTCATCCATGTTGGACACGCCGCGCATCACATTCGCCACGCAGGTCTTGTCGCGCCACTGGTAGAAGCCGATGGCGGCCGTGAAGAAAAGGGGCAGGGTGATCGCGCTGACCCACCACGGCATGCCCATCAGTTTGAGGATTCCGACCCCGGCCAGGGCCCCAAGCTCGCCCACGCCGCCGATGATCAGGCGCTTCTGGCGCTCACGGGGTCCAATATTGGCGCACACGAGGGCGGGTTCTTCGGGGGTGATGGCTGGGTTCAACATGTTCTTCCTTCTTTCTTACATACCTTATACAAACATTGTGCAATAGTTAGCTTGGCAACGGCTGGCGGCGCCCTGAGAGTTCGGTGAGCCGGATGCTCTATTCAAGAGAAGGGAGAAGGGAGAAAACGAATTTCGTTCTCCCTTCTCCCTTCTCCTGAAAAAGGGACCTCGTCCGATAATGGCGGGCATGAACACCAAAGCAAAAATCGGCGTATTTGGGATTGGCCTGGCCGCCTACTGGCCTCAATTCCCGGGACTGAAGGAGCGCCTCGAGGGCTACCAGCGCCTGGTGGAGCAGCGCCTCACGGAGATGGGGGCCGAGGTCGTTTCCGCCGGCTTGGTGGACAACGCCCAGGTCGCTCAGACCGCCGGCGCGCAGTTCGCCCGGGCCGGCGTCCATCTGAACGTGTGCTACGTGGGCACCTACGCGACCTCGTCCCAGGTGTTGCCCGTCGTCCAGCGCAGCCAGGCGCCGGTCCTGATCCTCAACCTGCAGCCCGTCCCCGCCCTGGACTACCTCGATACCGACACGGCCGAATGGCTGGCCAATTGCTGCGCGTGTTGCGTGCCCGAAATCGCCAACGCCTTCGCCCGCAGCAGAATCACGTTTAATGTCGTTTCGGGGCTGCTCCAGCCCGCCGATGGGCAAGCCAACCGGTACTACGAGCGCGCCTGGGCCGACATCGGCGGCTGGGTACGGGCCGCCAACGTGATGCATGAACTCCAGCGCAGCCGGATCGGCTTCCTTGGGCATACGTATCCGGGCATGCTGGACTTGTACTCCGACTTCACCATGCACCATGCCCAGCTCGGCGCGCACGTCGAAGTTCTGGAGATGGAAGATCTGGCGTCCCGCGTGGCGGAGGTCAACAGCGCTGAATTGGGAGCCAAGATCGCCGAGATTGAGCGGACCTTCGTCTTTGCCAGACCGGAAGGCGACAAGATGTCGCTTCCGGTGAGCGAGGAGAGCCTGCGCTGGTCGGCCCAGGTCGCGTGCGGGCTCGACCGTTTGGTGGCGGATTTCGATCTAAACGGGCTGACCTATTACCACCGCGGCCTGGCTGGGAACGCCAACGAGGAACTTGGGGCCGGCCTCATCGTGGGCAATTCGCTCCTGACCGCCCGGGGCGTGCCGGCCTCGGGCGAGGGCGATCTGAAGACCTGCGTGGCGATGTTGATCATGGACCGCCTGGGGGCGGGCGGCTCGTTCACCGAGTTCTACGCCATGGACTTCAACGACGACTTCATCCTGATGGGCCACGACGGCCCGGGTCACATCGCCATCGCGGATGGCAAGCCGGTCGTGCGCGGTCTGGGCCTTTTCCATGGCAAGCGCGGATATGGGCTGTCGGTCGAGTTCAAGGTGAAGACCGGCCCGATCACGATCCTGGGGATGACCCAGACGGCCGAAGGGCAGCTCAAGATGCTGGTGGCGGAGGGCACGTCGCTTCCGGGCGAGACGCTCCAGATCGGGAATACAAACTCGCGCCTGAAGTTGGGGCTGGACCCGGCCGCGTTTATGAACCGCTGGGCAGAGGCGGGCGCGACCCATCATTGCGCGCTGGGCATCGGTCATCATGCGGGCGCGCTGGGAAAGCTGGCCCGTTTGATGGGTTTGGAACTGGCCGTCATCGGAGAATCGCAAGCCGGCAAAATATGAGCGCCGGGCGGACTGGATCTGGCGCCGGCGCGACGATTTGGGTCAGGGCGACGGGGAGGGTTGGCGGTTTGACCGCTCGAGCGTTGACTGCCTCGGAAGGCTTTGGCAGAGCGGTCGCAGGGGATCGGATCGCTTCGAGTACTGCCGGCGCGAGCCGCAGCGGGACGATCCGGTCCTTCGGGTCTCGAGCTATGGGCGGCGCGCCCGGATGGCCGAGCTTGCACGGCTACTTGTGGATGTCAGATTGGGTGAAGCGCGACGCGCCGACTCTTCAATCGTCATTCCCGCGAATGCGGGAATCCAGTGAAGAAGGCTGTGCTCGGATAGTTGAGCGCGCCGAGGGTTGGTCCTGGTTTCACGGCAACTGGTCGCGACAATGGCCGGTCGAGCCACGATTGGGGCGCCTGGCTCTTGGCCTGGATTCCCGCCTTCGCGAGAATGACGACCTACGCACGTCGCGCTGCCTACGTTGTGCGGCGCCTCTGACTCGTCCTGGCAAACATCGGGGCACTCGGCCGGATAGCAATCTGGATACCGTAAATGTCATTCTTGGACGCCTGCTTAGAAGCGCCGCGCAGCATGAAGGAAGTCACGATCGGGACTGGCCCGGCCGGCGACGCGTGTGTCTGAGAGGCCCAAATCAGCTTCCAAGCTGATACAACTCAGCGACCAATTTCGCGCGCTTTGGCCCGACTGGCTCGGTCTTCAATTGCTTGAGAATCGCGATGTGCCGGTCTCGCGCTTCACGCATCCCGGGACTTTGATATGTCTGCCTTGCCCATCCGAGCGCAGCCTCATCCCACAGCGCAAAATACTCGGCCGGCGCATCTTGCAAGTAGTCGTTCTCACCCCAGTTGGCGCCAACCCAAATGTCAAGGCGGACCTGCTCCTCGCCAATGAGCGCCGGAACCAGATAGAGATTCTGCAACATGGTTTGGCGCAGTTTTTTCGAGGCAGACTCCAGGTCGCCCGAGCGATACAGAGCCAGCGTCCAGCACAAATAATCGAGCGGTTCGCCGCCGTCATCCGGCAGCGCCTCTTCCAGCCAGGCGTACGATTTGAGCGCCGCGGCCGGATCACCCTTCAGCAGGTAGAGGACCCCAAGCAGATAGCGTTTTCCGGCGCCATCGTCAATGGTTCCATGCATCTGGATTTCTTTCCGCAGCGCGTTTTCGTAACGCCGGATGCGTTCGGCGATTTTCTTGGGTTCTCTGGGGAATGGAAACATATTTGTTTTCCGACAATTAGTCACGCCTACTGCGCAGTTTCGCACAGATGAGTTCGCAAGTAACTGCTCAGCCCCAGGCGCGCCGACTTTTCATTCGTCATTCCCGCGAACTCCCCGCCTGCGCGTTGATCTGTATACAAGTCTCCCTTTTCGTCGATGCCGTCCGGCCGACCGGGGCCTGGAAGGCCCCGTCTGAAAGGACAAAGGCCTCCGGCCCGCTCGGACGGCAGCTCGCGCGGGCCAAAGAGGCCGGAGGCCTGCGCGCCAAGAGGTCGCGCGTTGCATAGGCAAACCCGCGCAGAATCATCGGCCGTCATCCTCCAGCCTTGCGTCGGGCGAGCCTCCTGAAGCGTGATGCTTTTGCTGGTTCTTGACGTAGCGCACGACAGCCGGCACATGCGACTCAGATACCGAGGTGACGCCATAGGTATCCTGCCACCTGAACGACTGGTCCGATTGCGCCGTTTCGAGATGATTCGCGAGATGCGAGGAGGCGCCCTTGACCTCATTCACATATTTGGCGATTGCAATACCCGGCGGAATCGTGGCAACAACATGGAGGTGATCGGGCATTCCGTTGATCGCCTGCACGACGCCGCCCAGCGCCTTTGTCTTGGTGACAATGCTCCCGAAGATCGCATCGCGATTCGCGTCGGATATCAGCGGCAGTCGGAGTTTTGTGGCCCAAACAAAATGATAGAAGAGTAACGCCGCGCATCGCTTGACTTCTCACCAGTGCCGAGTTGTGTATACAGATCAGCGCCTCCGCGGGGATGACAGGGAATCCATACGTGCCGCTGCGCGAATCCCGTGCCCAACGGGTCGCTTTGTGCCAGCATTTCGCGTGGATCACCTGTCATCCCCGCGGAGGCGGGGAGTTCGCGGGTGATGAGGTTCCTTGAGAGCCCAGTGAGCGCAACGCGTTCAGACCGCCACAGCGTACACCCCGGCGTCCCGCTCGGGATAGCTTTCGTAGACATGCTCGAACACGGCCGCGCACTTTTGCTGGAACAGGGCGGGCGTGTAGGCAGTCGGAAGACCGGCGTCCAGCGCATCCTCGATTGCGAGCTTGATCTGTGAGCGGGCGGCGGCCTTCTGCCGCCAGTTCAGCACCAGCAGCTCCTTGAGCCGCGCCAGCAAGGTCCGCGCGATCTTCTTCAATTCCTCGCGCTCGTCCGCATCCAACGCGGGCGCCGGGCGGGTCAGGATGTCGAAGATGACCAGCTCCTCCTCGGTCATATGCTCGCGGATGTGGCGCTCTTGCTCCTCGGTCAGGCTGCGGCTGAGATTCACCAGCTCATCGAACAGATCCTCGATGCTCTTGGTCCCTGCGTTGTACGTCTCAATCAACGACTCGAAGACCTCGGCGAAGTCGGCCCGGGTCCGATTCAGACGGATCAACTCCTCCAGTTGAGCCCGGATCGCGGCTTTGAGCGCCTCCAGATCGGTGTTTTTCTGCTTCGATTTTGCGAAGCGCTGGCGCAGGGTCTCGAAGTCAATCCGGGACAGATTGATGGTCGGCGCGTTGGCGTCCGGCATGTTGATGCCGGTGATCGACTTGTCCAGCACCCGCCCAATCCCATTCATGACCTCGGAGATGTCGACCGGGTCCGGGTTGAGCTGGACCCGAATCGCCTGGGCGATGGCGGCCAGACAGCCGGCACGCCCCGCGAATTCCACCGCCGCCGGGTCGGGTTTGACCGCGCCATAGAGCGTGGCCACCAGCCGCTCGTGGCTGAGAAACTCGCGCCGGGGCGGGTCAGGCGAAATTAGCGCGTTGACGGCCTCGCCGATCTTCTGCAAGCGCGCCATGTCGCCCGCGGCCAGTTGGGTGATGGCGGCGATATCCACCCCGCGCGCGGCGCAAAACGCGATGGCGGCATCCACCGCCGCCCGCAATTCGTCGACCAGCTTCTGCTTGTCCTGAACCGGGCTGTCGCCGCCCTTGCCCGCGCCATAGATCGCCAGCGCCTGCTCAAGCGAGGCGAAGACGTTGGCGTAGTCGACGATCATGCCGCTGTGTTTGCCCGGGAAGACCCGGTTGGCCCGCGCGATCGTCTGCATCAGGGTGTGATTGCGCATCGGCTTGTCGAGATAGATCGTCGAGCAGCTCGGCGCATCAAAGCCGGTCAGCCACATCGCGCACACAAAGACCAGCCGCAGCGGATCCTGGGTGTCCTTGAACTTCTCGTCGAGGGGCGGCTGCGACTCGATCAGGCGCCGGCGGTGCGGCTCGATCTCGAGCCCGAGCCTGCCCATCTGCGCGATCTCGTTCTGGCTGGGCGAGACGACCAGCGCCATATCGGTCGTAGTCAGCACCTCGAGGCGGCGCTTGAGCTCGGCCTGCTGGGCGAGATTCTCGGGCGCCTCGCGCTCGCCGATCAGCAGGTAGGCCAGCCGCCCGAGTTCCTTCTGGACGCGCTCGGTCTCCAACGCCCAATGCTTGCGGACCTTGTCGTGCATCTTGAGCGCGGTCGCCTTGTCGATCGACACCACCATCGCCTTGCCGATAAAGCCGCGCCCGAGGAAATGGCGCACGATGTCCTGGGCGACCTTCTCCAGCCGGTCGTCGCGGGTGAGGATGTGATATTGCCGGCTCAGCTCGCGCTCGAGCCTGGCCTCCTGCTCCGGATCGAGTTCGGCCGCCTCGATCAGGTTGTAGATGTCGTCGTTCAGGTCCGGGTTGACGAGCTGCAGCTCGGGGGTGCGGTTCTCGTAAAACAGCGGCACCGTCGCGCCGTCCGAGACCGATTGCTGGAAGTCATAGATCGAGACGTAGTCGCCGAAGACATCCCGGGTGCGCTCCTCGCCGACGATGAGCGGCGTGCCGGTGAAGGCCAGGAAGAGCGCCTTGGGCAGGGCCGCCCGCATGTTCAGGGCCAGCGTGTCGTACTGGCTGCGGTGCGCCTCGTCGGTCAGGACGATGACGTCGGGCCGGTCGCACAGCATCTCCGGGGTCTGAAACTTGTGGACGAGGGTGAAGACGTAACGGTGGTTGCCCCGCAGCAGCTCGCGCAGGTGCGCGCCACTCGCGGCGTGGCAGGCGTCGCCCTCGGCCTCGCTCACCGCGCCGGTCGCCTTGAAGGTCGTGGCGATCTGCTCGTCGAGCTCCTTGCGGTCGGTGACGACCACAAACGTCCAGTTGCCCTCGATCTTGCGCAGCACCTTCTGGGCGAAGAAGACCATCGCGAAGCTCTTGCCGCTGCCCTGAGTTTGCCAGAACACCCCGGCCCGCCCATGGCCGCGTTTGCGGGCTTCGAGCATCGAGGCGATGGCGTTGTTCACCCCGAGGACCTGATGGTTCTGCCCGAGGATCTTGACCAGCCCGGCCTTGTGCTCGGAGAACAGGGTGAAGTTCTCGGCCAGGTCGAGCAGGCGCGACGGGTCGCAGGTGCCGCGCAATAACACTTCCAGCGACACCCGGCGCGGCTCGTTCTCGCGCGCGATGCGCTTCCACTCGAAGAAGCGGTCCCAGTTGGCGGTCAGCGAGCCGACCCGGCTATCCGTTCCGTTGGAGGCAATGAGCAGCGCGTTGTAGCAGAACAGGGCCGGGACCTGCTGCTTGTAGTGGGTGAGGTTGTCGTCGAAGGCGGCTCGGGCCGGCACGCCCGGCTTTTTGAGCTCGATGACAACCAGGGGCAGGCCATTCACAAAGCCGACCAGGTCGGGCCGGCAGGTGTAGAGCGCGCCAGTGACGCTGAACTGGCTGACCAGCAGGAAGTCGTTGTTCTCCGGGCGCTCCCAATCGATGACCCGCAGCCGGGCGTCCTTCTGCCCGCCGTGCTGGCGGTCGGGGATGGACACCCGGATGCCGGCCTTGAGCAAGTGGTAGACCTCCCGATTCGCCGCCTCGACGCTCATGGCCGAGCGGTCGCGGGTCAGTTCATCGAGGGCGGAGGCGATGGCCTCGGCGGGCAGGGCGGGATTGAGGCGCTCCAGGGCCGCCCGCAGACGCGCGACCAGGACGACCTCGCCCTTCGTCTCGCGCGCGAGCGTGCCGGCTGGGCCGAAGGTTTCCTCCATCGCCGAGACCGTCGCCCAGCCGAGCTCGGCGAACAACCCAATCGCGGGCAGTTCGACAAGCTGGTCTTCGGTGTAGGCGTGGG
>JBKJQK010000083.1:0-9961 GCA_046594095.1 Anaerolineae bacterium
GGCTGTCTGTGTTGGCGTTGGAAACCGCCTCGCGCAGCGAGCACACGCCGTCGGCGGCGACCACGTCATCGGTCGTGGTCACTGTGATTCCGGCGGCGCGGGCGACCTGCGCGAGGCGGTTTCCAACGCCAACACAGACAGCCAGCAGTTCGCTGGCGCCGGCGAGTGCGCTGCCGGCAGCGGCGTGGACACGATCATGCTTCCGGCCGGGCGCTTTGCGCTCGGTCCGAGCGGCCACTTGCAGATGTCGAAGTCCACCGCCATTGTGGGAGCCGGGACGGGCGCGACTACGATTGTGGGGCCCGCCGACGACTACACCCTGTATGCCTACCCCTATGGCGGCCTCACTCCGGAGAACCCGAAGCAGGCATTGACCGCATCGCGGGTCTATACCTTTGCCGACCTGACTGTGATCGGCGGCTACTACGGTATTTATGTCTACGACTACGACAGCGACACCTTTATCGAGAGGGTTAATGTTCAAGCGGCCGCCCAGTACGGCGTGTATGTCTACGGTACGAGCCTGCGGATCGGACAAAGCCGGATCCACCACAACTCGTACTCCGGCCTGTATGTCAGCAACGCCGAAACGCAGATCAGCCTGTCGCAGATTGATCACAATAGGTCCTACGGCGCCTATTTCTACGGGCACGTGAATATGACCCAGACGCTGGTGACCGCCAATGGCGGCGACGGCATGAGCGTGAGTTATCACGGCGCGTCGATCGTCAATAGCGCGTTCAGCGCAAATGCGGGCAACGGGCTGAGACTACAGAACAACGTAGCGATCACCAACAGCACCATCACCGGAAACACTGGCAAGGGCATCTATGACGACAACTACGCCACTGCTCTGGCCAACACGATCATTGCCGGAAACGCAACCGGCAACTGCGATTTGAATGGCGTTATCTCAAGCCGGGGCCACAACCTGTCCAGTGACGCGAGCTGCCCCGGGCTGACCGGGGCCGGCGACGCGATCAACACAAATCCGTTGCTCGGCCCGCTGACCGTCTTCGCCCCAAATGGGATGCCGGTATATCCCCTGCTTTCGGGCAGCCCGGCTCTGGACGCGGCGGCCAATTGCCCGGCCGACGACATGCGCGGGGCCGTCCGGCCGTTTGGGGCTGCCTGCGACATCGGCGCCTTTGAGCTTACCGATGCGATTGCCAGTCTCAGCGGAGCCGTCTACAGCGACGCCGACGACAACGGCGCGCGAGCCATCACCGAAACCGGGATCGCGGGCGTAGCGGTCCGGCTTACGGGCGGCAATCTCACATTGACGGCCCAGACCGATATTTCCGGCTCGTTTTCGTTCGGCGGTCTGCCCGCGGGAACGTATGCCCTGTCCGAAATCCAGCCGGCGGCCACCCACGACGATGGCCTCGACGCGCTGGGAAACCTGAGCGGGACGCTGGGCAATGATCTGATGAGCGGCATCGTGCTGACGGCGGGTAGGCCCGGGACCGGCTATTTGTTCGGCGAACGCGCGCTGCCCGTCATCACCGGCTTCGTGTATCTCGACCAGAACAACAATGGCTTGTTTGACCCCAATGCCGAAAGCGGCCTATACAACGCACAAGTGATTATCACCGGCACGAACGATCTTGGGCAAAGCGTGTGGTTGACCCTGACCACGTCGTCATACATCTACGGTCTGTTCGACACCGGTCCGATCCGGCCCGGCATCTATTCCGTGAGCGAGGTTCAGCCCGGCTCGTATTTGGATGGGATCGACGCCCCCGGCGCCCATTCGACGAGCGCCGGCAACGACCGCTTCACCACCGTCCTGACGTTGGGTCAGTCCAGCGGCGGAAACCTTTTTGGGGAGCTTTCGCCCGCCCAGCTCTATGGCCGGGTCTTCGTCGATCTTGACGGCGATGGGCTGCCTTACTACTACGAGCCGGGCATCGGCGGCGTGACGCTGACGCTGGCCGGAATCGACGACCGGAGCGCGGCCGTGCTCACGTTGACGCTGTCCGATGCCTCTGGGGCGTATGCGTTTTATGGCCTGCGGCCGGGCACCTACACCGTCACCGAATCCCAGCCGATCAGCTACGCCGATGGCCTGGACAGCGGAAGCGGCGCAATCGTCGCCAACGACGGCTTCTCGTTCACGATTGGCTCCGGCGGCTACGGCGGCGCGTTTTTCGGCGAGACCGCGCGCGGCATCGTCGGTCTCGTCCTGGCTGACCAGAATAACAACGGCCTGCGCGACAACGGCGAGTACGGCATCGCCGGCGTCCCGGTCACCCTGACCGACAGCGCGGGCGTGACCCGCGCACAGACGACCAACCCGATGGGTTACTTTGTGTTTGAGAACCTGGCAAGCGGCGCGTACACATTGACGGCCGACCAACCGACGTACTACAACTATGACGTGGGCGGAGTTATCCCCTATCTCGACGGCCGCGATACAGCCGGGAACGGCGGCGGCGTCACAATCACCAATGACATGATTTCCGGCATCGTCTATACCGCCGGCGACACGCTGAACGGATATGTATTTGGCGAGTTGCCGCGCTCGTCACTGCGCGGTTTCGTGTGGCTTGATCACAACGCGGACGGCGTGTACGCCTACGATTCAAGCGAGCCGAATCTGCGCGGGGTGACCATCATCCTGAGCGGCATCGATGATCGCGGCGCAAGCGTCAGCGCCGTCACCCAGACACTTCCGCTCTGCCCGTATTCATATTGCCAGGCGCAGTTCCGTTTCTTCAATCTCCGTCCGGGAATGTACACGGTGACCGAGCAGCAGCCGGCGGGATACGCCAATGGTGGCTCCTTCCCGGGCGACCAGGGCGGCGTGCCCGGCGAAAACATCATCAGCGGGATCCACTTGAGCCGCACCGGCGATCTCTACAACCACCGCTTCAGCGAATACATCGCCGGGTTGAGCGGAATTGCATTTTACGATCAGAACAACAACGGCGTTCGCGAGCCCGGCGAAGGCGCCTTCTACGTGCCCTACGCCGACTACCGGGCCCGAATCCGGCTGACGGGGATCACCACCGAAAATGTGGCGGTCGGGCCGATTGACCGTGACGTAGACGAGTACGGGGTGTACTCCTTCACAAATGTAGCCAGCGGCGTGTATACCCTCACCGAGATCAAATTGCCTCTCGATTATTATGGCCGCGTCATCCTTGACGGGCGCGAGCAGGTCGGCTCGCTGGGCGGTTTCACCGTGTCCACGACAACGATGGCCGGCATCGTCTACACCGCGGGGCTGGCCGGGTTGAACTACAACTTCGGGCACCTGTTTGGCGCGACCGCGGAAGCCAACGCGTATCTTGATATCGATGAAGATGGCTACTACACCGGAACCGCCGACTTCGGCCTGAACGGGGTGATCGTGAACCTGGTTGGCCTCGACGATCTGGGTGGCAGCGTGTGGCTGACCCGCACAACGACCAATTCGTCCAACTATCCCTATCTGCCCGGCCGGGTCTCGTTTACCGGGCTGCGACCGGGGACGTACGCCCTGGTCGAGCAGCAGCCGGCCGGCTTTTTCGATGGAGTCGAAGTCAGTGGCACGATCGGCTACGCCTACACCCGGACGATTCAGGCCGAAGATCGCTTCACGATCACTCTGAATCAGAGCGAATTCGCGCGCGACTTCGCGTTTCTCGAGCGGGCCGGGGGCGTGAGCGGGTATGTATTCCGCGACGCAAACAACAACGGCGTGCGCGATCCCGGCGAGACTCCGATCAAGGATGTCTATGTTCAGATCAGCGGGACGGACGTGCTGACCCTGGTGACGACCAACGCCCAGGGCTTCTACATCTTCACACCCCTGCCGCCGGACGTGTATTCGTTGACCCAGCCCTATGCGTCATATGTCAATTTCCCCTACTTCGACTACCCCTTCTGCAACTACAACTGCTACCAGGCGCTGCTCGACGGCCGGGATCAGATCGGCTCGCTGGGCGGGATGACGACAACAGACGGCGCGATGGCGAACATCGTTTTCAGCCCGGCCACCCGCGGTCGGAACTACAACTTCGGCGCGTTGTACCCCGGGCGCTTCGAGGGCAGAGTCTTTCGGGACGACAACCTTAACGGCCAGCCGGATGCTGGCGAGAACCTCGAGAACGTGACTGTGATCCTGAGCGGAACCAACGACCTGGGCGGGACCGTCAACGTCAGCGCTACGACCGTATCCCTGTATGGCTACTATGGCGGATTCTTTCGGTTCAAGGACCTTCGCCCCGGCTCGTATGTGTTGACCGAAGTACAGCCGGCGGGCGTCCTCGACGGTCCGGACTTTGTCCAGGGTGGCGCCCCGGGCGTCGCCGGCAACGACGTGATCTCCGGGATTGTGCTCGGCGAGTACGCCGACTTTGATAACGCCTATCTGTTCAGCGAGCTGCCGGCCGGGATCGCCGGCAAAGTGATCGCCGACCGCGACATGGACGGGATCGCGACCTATCCGGATGTCCTCATGCAGGGGGTTCAGGTCGCGATCAGCGGGACCGCGACCGGTGGCGGCGCCATCTACAGCAGCACAACGACCAACGCTCTGGGCGCCTTCTTGTTCCTCAATGTGCCGACGGGCGTCTACGACGTGATCGAGACCCAGGTCTCGGTCTACACCGGCAAGGCGATCTTCGACGGGCCTGAGACAGCCGGCGTCAACGGCGGGATCACGACGACCAATGACGTCATCGCGAGCATTCCGTATACCTCCGGGACCAGCGCGACCGGCTACATCTTTGCCGAGTTCTTCGGCGCGTCGCTGGCCGGCAGCGTTTACTTCGACGTTGACGAAAACGGATTCTTCTCAACGGGCCTGGGCGATGTGGGCATCCCCAACGCCACCCTCAACCTGACCGGCATCGACTACCGGGGCGCACCGCGCACTTACACCGCCACGACCAACAGCGGAGGCAACTACACCTTCTCCGGCGCGGCGCCAGGAACGTATACGCTGACCGAGCAACAGCCGGCCGGCTGGAGCGATGGGGCGGAGCGACTCGGGTATGTGTCGCACCCGACCAGCTCGTGCAACCAACCCTGCGGGGCGATCGCCGCCAATGACACGATCACGGGCATCCCTCTGAAGAGCGACAGCATCGGGTCGGGGTTTCTGTTCGCCGAAAAGCAGGCCGGCATCGGCGGCTTTGTCTACCGCGACAACGACAACGACGGAATCCGGCAGCCGGGCGACCCCGGCATCGGCGGCGGAAGCATCGAACTGAGCGGCTTCACTTTCGCCGGCGCGCCGGTGAATCTGGTCACGACCGTCGATGCGGGCAGCGGGGCGTATCGTTTCACCGGGATCGCGACCGGGACGTATACCCTGACCCAGCTCGCCCAACCGGCCGGGTATCTCGACGGGCGCGAGGGCGTCGGCGCGTTCGGCGGCGTCACCGGCACAGGCGATGTGATCGCCGGCATCGTCGTGACCCGGTTGCTCGACTTCGACCCGGGCTACGTGTTTGGCGAGTTGCTTCCGGCCTCGGTCCAGGCTGTCTCCTACTTCGACGTCAACGGCGACGGGCTGCGGCAAGGGGACGAACCCGTCATCGAAGCCGCCACATTCGTGCTGAGCGGGACGACCGACCTCGGGACAACCGTCCGCCTCACCCAGACCACTGGCCCGGGCGGCACTACTCAGTTTGGCAACTTGCGCCCCGGAAGCTATCTGCTCATCGGTCTCCAGCCCGCCGGCTATGTAGATGGCGCGGAGCGGACTTGCAGCTTCACCACTTCCGCCACCAGCAACCTGGCCGGCGATGATCGGATCGCTATGACCCTGTATCCGGGCGGGTCGGCCTCCAATTGCCTGTTTGGCAAAGGCATCAGCGGCGTGAGCGGATACGTCTTCCTCGACGCGAACAACAACGGCATCCGCGAGAGCGAGAGCGGCATCCCCGGCGTATTCCTGACCCTGACCGGCGTTCAGACCGACGGCCTCGCGATTACGCGCACGGCGACGACCGATGTCTACGGGTTCTACTTCATCACCGATCTTGTCGGCGGCAGCTACACGATCAGCGAGACGCAGCCGGCCGGCAAACTCGATGGCAAGGAACAACTCGGCGCGCTGGGCGGGGCCGTCATCGGCAACGACGCAGTCCAGTTCAGCATGCTGGCCGGCCAAAGCGCGGGCGGCTACAACTTCGGCGAGTTCAACCCGTCCAGTCTGAGCGTCCAGGTCTACTTCGATGTCGACAACGACGGCGCGGCGGACCTTGGCGAATTGCCCATCCCCGGCGTCACCGTCACGCTGATCGGGACGACCGATATTGGCACGCCGATCACCCTTGCCAGAACGACCGACGCCGGCGGGCTGACGACGTTCTCCAACCTGCGCCCTGGAATCTATACCCTGATCGAGACCCAACCTGAGGGCTACACCGACGGCAAGGACACCCCCGGCGGCGCGGGCGGGGCGAGCGACGGCGACGACACCATTGCCAGCATTGCCCTCGCCGTGGCCCAGAGCCCGTCCGCGTATCTGTTCGGCGAGCGCCAGACCGGGCTGAGCGGCTATGTCTTCCGGGACGGCAACAACAACGGCATCCGCGAGAACGGCGAGAGCGGCGTCGTCAACACCCTGGTCAGCCTGACCGGGACGACCAGCGGCGGCGCGCCGGTGAACCTTTCCAAACTGACCAGTGCGGCCGGCTTCTATAGCTTTGGCAATCTCGTCACCGGCACGTATCGCCTGTCCGAGCTTCAGCCCATCGGATTGCTCGACGGCAAAGATCAGACCGGTACGATCGGCGGGCTCCTGCGCGGGACGACCGGCCAGGACACCATCGACCTCAGCTTTGCCGAGGGCGAATACGGTGTTGAGTACAACTTCGGAGAGCTCCTCCCCGCCAGCCTGGGCGGGATCGTCTACTTCGACGTAAACGGGAGCGGCCAGCAGGACGGGGTTGAGCCCACGATCCAACAGGCGCGCGTGACATTGACCGGCCGGGATGACCTGGGCCAGACGATCAGCACGACCCAACTGACGGACCCCAGCGGCGCGTTTGGCTTTGCAAGCCTGCGCCCGGGCACCTACACCCTGACCGAAGTGACGCCAGCCGGCTACACCGACGCCGCTGATCGGGTCGGCAGCGCGGGCGGGACGCTCGTCCCGAGCGACACAATCGCCGGCATCAATCTCGCTCCCGGCGCGCAGGCCAGCGGCTATCAGTTCGGCGAAACCCTCAACGGGATCAGCGGCTACGTTTACGCCGACGCTGACGCCAACGGAACCCGCGGGGCCGAGGCCGGAATCCCCCAGGTGACCCTGATCCTGACCGGGACCACGGCGTTGTCCCAAACGGTGATCCGGGTGACCCAGACCGATGCAAATGGGTTCTATGCGTTTGGCGAGTTGGCCCCGGGCAGCTACCGTGTGCGCGAGCTGCAGGCAGCCGGCTATGTCGACGGAGCCGAAACCGCCGGTGGACTGGGCGGGACGCCCGGCGGGCCGGGGAGCGACCAGATCGACTTTTCCTATGCGAGCAGTTACGGCCCGGATTACAACTTCGGCGAGCTACTCCCGGCGCGGCTGTATGGCTACGCATTCTGGGATGTGCTGGAGGATGGCCGCTTTGAGTCGAGCGGATGCCCGGTCGCCGACGGCTACTACACCGATGGCGCCGACACGGCCTGCTTTGGCGGGCGCGGCCTCGAAGGCGGCATCCCGGGCGTGCTGGTCGTGCTGACCGGCGTGGATGATCTTGGCCACAGCCTGGTGATGACGGCGACGACCAATGACGCCGGGCGCTACGAGTTCGGCGGGCTGCGGGCCGGGACGTACAGCCTGCGGGAGATCCAGCGCGACGTCGACCTGGACGGCCAGGATCGGGTCTGGCCGACCGGCGCGGCTGCGCTCAGCAACGACTTCGCCAGCGGGTTCAGCCTGACCCCCGGCGCGGAAAAGGGCGCGGTCTTTGGCGAGAAACCGAGCCTGACCGGCTATGTGTATCGCGACGACAACGATAACGGCCTGCGTCAACCCGACGGCTCGTGCCTGGTGAATGAGCCGGGCATCGGCGAGACCCAGATCCGGCTGACCGGCATCGACATCTACGGCAATCTGATCAACCAGACCCGGACGAGCGCGGGCCGGCGGGTGGCCTCGGCGCTCTATCCGGCCGATGGCTGCCACACCGGTCTGTTCTGGTTCGGCGGGCTGGTCACCGGCACGTATGCGCTGCGCGAGGTCGCTCAGCCAGCAGGCTTCTTCGACGGGCAGGAGAGCGTCGGCGCGCTGGGCGGGCTGACGACGACCAACGATCTGATCGACCGGATCGAGTTCGTCGCACCCAACTTCGTGCCGGGCTATCTGTTTGGCGAGCTGCGCTCGGGCATCGGTGGATACGTTTATCTCGACAAGAACAACAACGGCCTGCGCGAGCCCGAGCTCGGCGAGGGCGATTTGGCCGAGCCCGCGACGATCCAGTTGCGCGGCATAAACGATCTCGGTCAAGTGATCAGCCTGAGCGCGCAAACGGCAGGCGGTTACAGCTTCACCGGGCTACGGGCCGGGACCTACACGATCACCGAGCTGCAGCCGGCCCTGTACACCGACGGGCAGGACCAGGCCGGCATCGGCGCGCCGGTGTTGTCGTCGTCCAACGATCAGTTCGTCATCCAGCTTGCCAGCGGCGCGCAGGCCCAGGACTTCAACTTCGGCGAGACGATCCTGTCCAGCATCGCCGGGCGGGTGGCCTTCGTGCCCTTTGAGGTGTTGCCCAGCAGCGCCGCCACATACGGCCTGAACGGCGTTGTCGTCGCCCTGCAAGGGACGGGCGGAACCCTCACAGCGACGACCGAGGGCGGAGGCTACTTCACGTTCGGCGGGCTCGCGCCCGGGATCTACTCCCTCACCCAAAACACCCTGCCACCGGGCTTCTCGCCGGATGGCGCCACCGTGTGCAAGGCCGGCGCGCTGGCCGGGACGGCCGGCAACCCGCGCGAGCGCGCGCTGCGCAACCTCACCCTGCAGTTTGGCGACAACATCGCCGGCTGCGATCTGCGCAGCGGCCCGGTGCTGAGCGGGACCGTCTACGCCGACCACAACGACAACGGCGCCCAGAACGCGGGCGAGCCCGGGATCAGCGGGGCGACCATCACCCTGCTCGGGACGACGAGCGCGGGCGGTCTGGTCACCCAGACGTTCCCCAGCAGCGGGCCATACTCGCCCCAAACCATCGGCATCTACAACCTGTATGGGCGCTGGGCGTTTGGCGGCCTATTGACTGGGACGTATCAGGTCCGCGAGGCGCAGCCCTCCGGCTACGTCGATGGCAAGGACACACCCGGCACGCTCGGCGGCGCCGCCTACACCGAGACCGGCGGCATTGACGTGATCGCCGGGATCGCCTACACGCCCAATCTCGTCGCCCAAAGCTATCTGTTTGGCGAACTTGCCCCGGCAACACTGCGCGGGCTTGTCTACCACGATCAGAATGGCAGCACCCTCTACGAATACAGCGAGCCGGGTCTTGTGGCCGACGTCATCGTTCGCGGCGCGAACGATCTGGGCGAGAGCGTGTGGCTGACCTTCACCACTAACGCGCCCTATGGAAGCTATCTAGGTCTTGGCGAGTTCGCCTTCAGCCTGCGCCAGGGGGTCTACACCCTGACCGAGCTGCAACCCTCCGGTTACACGGATGGCTATGACACGTTGGGCAATGCGGGTGGCTTGCTCGGGAATGACCAGGTGTCGTTGATCGCCCTGACCTGGGGCCAGTCCGCCTATGGCTACACCTTCGGCGAGCGGCAAAGCGGGATTGTGGCGATGGCTTACGACGACCGCGATGGCGACGGCGCCTATTACGCCACCGACTTTCGCGGCAATCCGATGCCGTGCGCGATCGGCCCCGGGAACGATCGGCCCCTGCCCGGGGTGGTGATTTGGATCACCTCGACCAACGGGACGGTCCTCAGCCGGACGGCCGACAGCAACGGGCTGGTGACGTTCCCAGATCTGCCGCTCGGAAGCTATACC
>JBKJQK010000090.1:0-4654 GCA_046594095.1 Anaerolineae bacterium
CCTCGACCAGGTCAAACAGATTGAGTTGCGCAATGGGTACCGGGCGGGCAAAGGCAATGAGGTCCGATGCGGGGATCTCTGGACGAATCTTGGCGACGACGTATTCCCACGCGCGATCTCGCGCATCGCGGAATTCGCCGGCCGCGATGATGTCAGGCTCGGAAGCAGATGCCGGCGGAGCGCGCGTAATGTCGAGCTTCTGGGAGGGAAGGATCAGCCTCTGGGCAGGCAGACTGTCCGCCAGAATCGTTCCGTCGTCATCCAGCCAAAACGCGCGCAGACCGCGCTGGTTGGCCAGGCGCGCCAGGCGCTCGAAGAATCGCTGGGGTGTTTCCTGTTGCGCGGCGATCGCGGGGCGGCGATTGGCCAGAACAAGCTCGCTCCCAATTGAGGAAAGCCTCGCCCGGGCCAGGCGGGTTTGGAAATCGCCCAGCACAAGCGCCAGTACGAGGGCCAGAATCGCCAGGCTAACCGCGATGACCAGACTGTGGGAAAGGAACAAACGGACGCGCAGCGACATAGCGGCGGGATTCAGGCGCGCAGCTTGTAACCCACGCCAAAGACAGTTTCGATTTCCACGCCGCTGCCCGCGATTCGCTTGCGCAACTGAGCAACGTGCACATCGACGGTCCGCGTCTCGCCGGCGAAATCAAACCCCCAGACAATCTCAAGGAGCTTCTCGCGGGTGAGGACCATGCCCTTGTGCTCAAGTAGCATCATCAGCAGATCAAATTCCTTGGCCCGCAATTTGACCTCGGTCCCGGCCACATGCGCTTCGCGACGGCCCGGATCGACGATGAGCTGTTGCGCCCGCAAGATGGCCAGATCGTCAGGGGGCCGCGCATGGGCGCTCTCGCGCCGGCGCAGAATCGCCTTGATTCGGGCCATCAATTCGCGCGGGTTAAAAGGCTTCGTCATGTAATCGTCGGCGCCGATCTCGAGGCCAACGATCTTGTCCACGTCATCATCGCGGGCCGTCAGCATGATGATCGGCACGTCTGAGCGCGCGCGTGCCTGCCGGCACACCTCCCACCCGTCCATGACCGGAAGCATCAGATCGAGAACGACCAGGGCCGGAGCGGCGGATTCAATGAGCGCCAGCCCGGTCCTCCCATCGTGGGCGCGCAGCGTCGCGTAACCCTGCTGGCGGGCGTAAATCTCAATAAGATCGACGATGTTCTTCTCGTCGTCGACGATGAGGATCGTCTCGTTCATACCACTCAGTTGCGCCCGGCCAATGCGCTGTCGATCACAGCCTTGAACGCCTCAAAGGGCTGCGCGCCGACCAACGTCTGCCCGTTCACGAAGAATGTCGGAGTGCCTCGAACGCCCAGGCGGTTGCCTTCCGCACGATCCGCGTTGACTCGGGCAAGAATCTTCTCATCACGCAAACACGCATCAAATTTTTCCCGGTCGAGCTGGAAAGACACGGCGTAGCCTGTCAACCCGGCCGCCGTGTAGTCGACGGTGCGCGCGCCAAAGCGCTGGAATAGGATGTCGTGGTAGGCCCAGAATTTGCCCTGATCGGCCGCGCATTCGGCCGCAATCGCGGCCTGGATGGCCTGTGGATGCAGCTCGGGGATCGGGAAGTTCTTGAACAGAATCTTCACCTTTCCGGTATTCACATATTCCGTAAGGAGGCGGCCGTGCGTATCCGAGAAGTGGCGCAGGCAGTACGGGCATTGAAAATCGCTGTACTCGACCAGGGTGACCGGCGCATCAGGCTTGCCAAGGATGTTGGCCGCGCGCACCACGATGCTGTCCGCCACGGCCGCGGCGGAGCCGGCCTGCGGTTGCGCGGCGGGGGCCACTGGCGCGGCAGCCGCCGAGGGGGGGCCGATCGGGACTGACCCGCTGATCGCTTCCGCAGCCCCATCCCGGGCAGCCTGACGAATTGCGGCCAGATCGATCGCGGATCCCCGGTTGGCGCTGAAAAGCGTCATCGCGCCGGCCATTGCCGCAGCCCCGAGCAGGGCCCCGACCACGAACCAGCCGGATGGACCCGTGACCCGTGTAGGCTTGGGCGAGCCCGATTCCAGCTCGGTTCGATAGGGATTTACTTCCGTGTGTGGTTGATCCATCGCATTTCTCCCGCCCGCCCGCGGCGGCGTGTCTTGAACCATCTAGTGTAATCGATTCCGGCGCTCAACCAACGAATGATAGAGAGCCAAATACTCGCCCACTGAGTGTTCGGTGCTAAAGCGGGCCTCGATATCCTGGCGGGGCCGGACATAGCGCGCACGATCACCCGTCACACGCAAAATCGCTTCCGCCAGCGCGGTCGGGTTGCCAATCGGGACCACCTCACCCATTCCCGTTTCACGTACCGAGACGCGCACGCCGGGAAGATCGCTGCAGATGGAGGGTGTGCCGCACAGCATCGCCTCGACTTGAA
Organism: Anaerolineae bacterium; assembly: GCA_046594095.1. Classification (GTDB taxonomy): domain Bacteria; phylum Chloroflexota; class Anaerolineae; order J036; family Brachytrichaceae; genus Brachythrix. The sequence goes on from JBKJQK010000090.1 coordinate 2,396, forward strand.
CCAGCCCGAAGGACTCAGTGCTGTTGAGGCTGGGCAGCACGTGGACATCGAGCGAGCCGAAGAACGCGGCAAGTTCGCCGCCACCCAACGAGCCGGTGAACGCCCAGGCCGCGCCCAGGGCATCAAAATGCGGCTTAAGCCGGCGGGCATAGTCGGCTTCGCCCAGCACATTCCGATACGGCCCGGCGAACAGGACCCGCGCATCAGGCCGGCTCCGGCGCACAATTTCCAGCGCGTTGACCAGCACCTCGACCCCCTTCTCCGTCGCGAGACGAGCGGCCATTCCGATGACCGGACCTTTGCCCAGGTTCCACTTGGCGGCAAACGCGCGCAGATCCTCCGGAGATGGAACTCCGATCTCAACCGGCGGCGCGATCACTTCCAGTTTCTGGAGATAGGCGGCCAGAAAGGGCGAGTTCCGGGCGTAATCGTCGGTATAGGCCACCAGGGTATCCGTCATACGCGCCGCGACATGGTTCGCCAGGTTGATGGCCGGCTGGGCGATCGCGTTGAGAAGCCCGCGCGGCAGCAGAATGTCGCAGTGATAGGTCAGAGTGACGGGTTTGCCGGCCATTCGCGCGCGCAGGGCCAGGCCGGCCCCGTCAAACTGGGGGAGATGCAAGTGAACAAGGTCATGGCCAGCCATGAGACGCCGGGCGGTCCGTCCGACCGTGGGCATGATGACGCCCTTGCTCAGTCGGGCCAGGACGGGCACCCGCACAATGCGGACGCCATCCACAGTCTCCTCGCGGGGCAGGACCGGATCGAACTGCGACGTCAGCACGGTGACCCCGTGGCCAGCCCGAACCAAACCGCGGGCCAGCCGCTCAACGTAAATTGTCAAGCCACTGATATGCGGGCGGTAGTAGGTCAGGGCGTGCAGGATTCGCATACCGTTTTAGACCGCCTGGCGAGCCGCGCCGGCGGCCTGTCTCAACGACAGACCCACGCGGGCAAGGCCTGCCCCGCCCAATGCAATCAGGGCAAATTGCTGCGAGATCGTCCAGACGAACACAAACGCCGTGGCAAGATTCTCCTCGACGCCAAAGGGCCCCACCAGGGCGAGCTTGGCCGCGCCCTGCACCAATCCGATTCCGCCTGGCGCGCTGGGCGCGGCGCCACCCAGATTGGCTGCGATCAAGGTCAGGCCGACCTGGTCAAGCCGGCCCGGCATAAAGGCAGACTGGGCGCAAAACGCCAGAAGCGTCGCAAACGCCCAGAGCAGGAGGGTGTTGGCAAGCACCGCCGCCAGCCGGCGGCCATTCCCGATCGTTCTAAAGGCGCCGCACAACTCGTGAAACCGGGCCACCCACATGTCAGCGCGCAACCGGGGCGCCTTCGCGAGGACAGCGCGCATCAGGACCTCGACCCGGGGCGCTTGCCAGATCGCAATCGCGACCGCAAAGACGGCCGCGACGAGCGCAACGCTGCCGGCCGTGGCGGCCTGCGCCAGTTGGGCGGGCATCGGGATCACCAGGGCAAATGCCGCAAATAAGACCAGCACGGCGGCAAGGTCAAGGAGCCGGTCAACGACAATGGAGCTCAGCGCGCGGGTGAAACTGACCGTCGTGCGCTGGCCGATCACCCAGGCCCGGCCGACCTCACCCAACCGCAGCGGCAGCAGCATGTTCAGCATGTAGCCAATCGTCATGGCGTGCCAGGTGACCCAAAATGGCGTATCGTCCATCAGCAACGACCAGCGCCGCGCTCGGAAGTAGAGGCCCAGGACAAACGCCAACACGGCTGGGAAAAGCCAGCCCCATGCCGCCTGCGCCAGGGCCGCCTGAACAAGTTCGAAATTGACTGTACGAAGTGTCAGATAGAGGGCGAGGACGCTCAGCGCCGCTCCAACTACGATTCGCCAGTTTTTTGCCACGGCCCGAAATTCTACCCGCGCCGCATGGCAATCCTGGCGTCCAAGTCCGTAATCGTGCCGATGGGAAGCGCGATCTCGCCGAACACGAGTTCGGAATCCGGCGACAAACCGTGAAAGTCGCTGCCTCCCGTCGTAAGCAATCCATTCGCCCGCGCAATATCGGCAAAGTGGCTGACTTGTTCGGGCGTGTGTTCGGGATAGTAGACCTCAATGCCATCCAGCCCGCGCGCAATCATGGCCTCCAGAAGTGCCTCGACGTCGCCATGAACGAAGACAGGGTGGGCCAGAACCGCAACGCCGCGGGCGCGATGGATCAGCTCAATCGCCTGGAACGGATCCAGGGCGTCGTTTGGCGAAAATGCCGGTTTGCCCTCGGCCAAATA
>JBKJQK010000356.1:0-27136 GCA_046594095.1 Anaerolineae bacterium
GCGGTCATTGGCGATCGGGATTGCTGAAGCGGTCGAACGATCCGGGTTTGCAGCGGGCGGCCCTTTGATGATGCTGGCTGCTGAAAGCGTGGTGGGCGACGAGCGCCTCAATCTCGCCTGCCGCGAAGGCTATCGGCAAATGCAAGCCGTGTTTAATGAAAGATTTCAGGGGAACGACGCGCTTGCCGAATTTGTCCTCGCGGCGCTTGAAGGCGCGATTCTGCTCAGCCGCGTTCAACACACTGGCGGTCCGCTTCGGCGAGCGGCGGAACAGCTCTATTCACATATCAAGGAGAAACTGAAATGAAGATTATCGTATTTGGCGCTTCAGGTGGAACTGGGCTTGAAATTGTCAAACAGGCGCTGGACGCCGGGCATGAGGTCACAGCCTTCGCGCGAAACCCGGCAAAGGTTGCTATCGAACATCCGAAACTCACGCGGTTTGCGGGTGATGTCATGAATGCCGCCGCGGTAAACCAAGCGATTGCGGGGCAGGAAGCGGTTATCAGCGCGTTGGGGCCCTCACGCCCTCCGGTGCCGGGGATGATGGAGACTGCCGCTAACAACATCGTCGGCGCCATGCAAAGGGCCGGTATTCGTCGGCTGGTCTCGACCACTGGCGCAGGCGTGCGTGATTCGAACGACCAGCCAAAGTTGATCGACCACATCATAAAGGGCTTGTTGACTCTGCTGGCGGGCTCTGTCCTGCGCGATTCGGCGGCCAATGTGGCCGTGTTGCGGGCCAGCAGCCTGGAATGGACAATTGCGCGTTTTCCACGCCTGACGGATGGACCTAGGACCGGCAAGTATCGCGTTGGTTTTATCGGCAAGGATTCGGGCAGTCAACTCTCCCGCGCTGACGGCGCCGACTTTGTTGTGAAGGAACTCACCGAGCGGAAATTCGTCCGCCAGATGCCTGTGGCAAGTTATTGATGACTTGAACGGGCGGCCCGAAACGACCTTGCCCCTCATTCCGGCAGAGCGCCACTATCGAGGAGGAACCGGCGCAACAGCAAACCCAATCGACACTCGAACTGATCCATCACAACTGGCGGGGCTATTCTGAGAAGTTGCGCGATTCACCGGGCCGCAGCGCGCCGGTCAAGGGCGCCGTTCCCACCTGTTTCACGATGGCGTGGGCGCGACCGAGGAGTTTCGGAGAAGCCAACGAACGTGGGCCGGGGTAAAGTCGGCGCATGAAGAACTTCAGCCAAATCACTACCGCGCACATCTGGGTCCTCGATCACCAGGAAGCGCTCGACTTCTACGTCGGGAAACTGGGCCTGGAGGTCAAGGCCGATTTCTCGCAGAGCGGCTCCGCGCCAAAGGGGTTGAGTTCACCCAGGAGGCGATCGACCACGGCTACGGGATCGACTGCGGCCTGCGCGACCCGTTCGGCAATCAGATCCGCATCCTGCAGCCGAAGGCCTGAAAAGACACGCCATGATCAAAAGCAAAACGAATCCCAAAGTGGACTGGTATTTTGTCAAAGCCAACCAGTGGCAGGACGAAATCAAGAATCTGAGAACGATCGCGCTGGAGTGTGGGCTAACCGAGGACTTGAAGTGGGGGTGCCCGTGTTACACGCTTGAAGACAATGGCATTGTCTTGATCCACGTATTCAAGGAATACTGCGCGCTGCTGTTCTTCAAAGGCGCTCTGCTCAAGGATCCTGAAGGCATTCTCGTCCAACAAACGAAGAACGTGCAGTCGGCGCGCCAGATTCGGTTCACCAGCGCTCGACAAATCACTGAGATGGAAAGGGCCGTGAAGGCCTACATCCGCGAAGCCATTGCGGTGGAAAAGGCCGGTCTGACGGTAGAATTCAAAAAGACCGCAGAATTCGAAATGCCTGAGGAATTCATCAACAAGCTGGATGAAGACCCTGACTTTAAAGCGGCTTTTGACGCGCTGACGCCGGGACGGCAACGCGGTTACCTGCTCTACTTCTCGGCCGCGAAACAATCCAAGACGAGAGAGGCAAGGATTGAGAAATCCGCGAAACGCATTCTCGACGGAAAGGGATTGGACGATTAAGAGTCTGTTCGGAGGATCTCAATGAGCCCAAAAAACGAAACGAAGAAGCCTGCCAGGAGCGCCACCGCGACCGACAAGAAGGCCGCGGGATTTACGGCCGAGGAGAAGGCCGCGATGAAGGAGCGCGCCCAGGAGCTGAAGGCGGCCGCCCGCGCAGGCAAGGACAAGGATGCAGGGGAAAGCGACGTGCTCGCCAAGATCGCCGAGCTGCCGGAACCGGATCGCGCCATGGCCACGCGGCTGCATGCGATCATCAAAGCCAGCGCGCCGGCCCTCTCGCCCAAAACGTGGTACGGGATGCCCGCGTATGCCAGGGACGGCAAGGTCGTGTGCTTCTTCCAGGGCGCGAAGAAATTCAACACGCGCTATGCGACACTCGGCTTCAGCGATACGGCGAACCTCGACGACGGCAGGATGTGGCCGACCGCTTTCGCGCTGAAGGAATTGACCACCGTCGAAGAGGCCAGGATCAGCGCGCTGGTCCGGAAAGCGGCGGGTTGAGCCGCTCGATGACGACACTCACCACCACCCTGGGTCCCAGAACGTCCGCTGAACTGGGCCTGATTCTGCCGCACGAGCATATCTTTGTGGACTTCCGCCCGCCGGATCATCCCAGCCACGGTGAAGCCGATGTCGCCGATGTGGTGGCGCTGATGGGGCCCGAGGTCGAGAAAGCGCGGGCCCAGGGGGTGACCGCTCTGGTCGACTGCGCACCCGTCGGCGTGGGCAGACGGGCCGACATCCTGAAGGCGGTATCCGTCGCTACGGGGATGCCGCTGGTGGCCCCCACCGGGATCTATCGTGAACCCAGGGTCCCCGCCTGGGCGCATGCGGCGAGCGAAGCCGAATTGGCGGAGTGGATGGTGGGCGAGTTGCTGGGAGAAATCGGCAACAGCGGCGTTCGGGCCGCCTGGATCAAGCTGAGCGCCGGGGATGACGCGATCTCGGATTGCGAAGCCAAAATCCTGAGGGCGGCTGCGCGAGCGGGCAAAGAGACGAACGCCGTGATCGGGAGCCACACGATGCGAGGCCGGGTGGCACAGGCGCAACTCGACATCATCGAGGCGGCGGGCTATACCGCCGAAAGGTTCATCTGGATTCACACGCAGAAGGAGGCTGACGTCTCGTGGCACCTGGAAATAGCGCGGCGCGGGGCGTGGCTGGAGTACGACTCGATTGGCGACGAGGATGATTTGTGCCTTGGATTCATCCTGCGGACACTGGACGCTGGCCTCGGCGGCCAGTTGTTGCTGAGCCACGATCGCGGTTGGTATGACCCGGCCAAGCCAGGCGGGGGCAAACCCCGGCCATTCACCCATCTCATCGAGCACTTTCTGCCCAGGCTTCGCAACGCCGGGCTGGACGAGCCGATGATTCAGCGGCTGACGCGCGCCAATCCGTATCGCGCCTCTGCGCGCTGATGGCTGAGCAATGACCCATCATGCAACAACACGACATTGCCATTCCAATCCTGCCGAGCCGGTCGCTGAGCAAAACGCTCGTGTTCTATCAGCAACTCGGCTTCGAGGGCAGGACACTCGGTGTCGGCGACTCCTACGCCGTACTTCAGCGCGGATCTGTCGAACTCCACTTTTTCCTTTTTGAGGGCCTTGATCCCGCTGCGTCGTCATTTGGTTGCTACCTCCGCGTTCTGGATGTCGAGAGTATTCGCGACGCCTTTTCTTTGAGTCGATTGCCGGGAAAGGGGATCCCGCGCATGGATGCGCTGGAAAGCAAGCCGTGGGGGATGAAGGAGTTCGCCATCGTTGACCCGGACGGCAATCTTTTGCGCATCGGCCAGGCGAATTGAAAGCCGGCGCATGCGCGCGTTTTTTGTATAAGCCTGAGGGCGGAGCAACCTGCCTCACCTGGCCGATTCTGCGGGGGTAGAGGGCCACCGCGCCAGCGCAGGATGTTGTTCGAATGGGGCGATAGAATGACCTCACATCACCGTTAGCTTTCCATTACCCAATCCAAAAGGGAGACCGAAAATGAGCGAAGAAAACAAGTGTCCGATACCGGGCCATTCTGGCAGAACAAGCGCTGCCAGGGGCAAGTCGAACCGCGACTGGTGGCCCAACCAGCTCACCCTGGAAATCCTTCACCAGCACGCGCCTGCCTCCAGCCCAATGGCCGCGGACTTCAACTACGCCAAGGAGTTCAAGAAGCTTGATCTGGCCGCTGTGAAGAAGGACTTGTTCGCGCTGATGACCGACTCGCAGGACTGGTGGCCAGCCGACTGGGGCCACTATGGCGGCCTCTTCATCCGCATGGCCTGGCACAGCGCCGGCACCTACCGCACCGGCGATGGTCGCGGCGGCGCGGGCTCCGGCAGCCAGCGTTTCGCGCCGCTCAACAGCTGGCCCGACAATGTCATCCTGGACAAGGCGCGCCGCCTGATCTGGCCCATCAAGCAAAAATACGGCAACAAGATTTCGTGGGCCGACCTAATGATCCTGGCCGGCAACTGCGCGCTCGAGTCGATGGGTTTCAAGACCTTCGGCTTTGGCGGCGGCCGAAAGGACATCTGGCAGTCCGAACAGGACATCTACTGGGGCAATGAAGACACCTGGCTGGGCGACAAGCGCCATAGCGGCAACCGCGAGCTGGAGAATCCTCTGGCCGCCGTTCAGATGGGTCTGATCTATGTGAACCCGGAAGGACCCAACGGCAATCCCGACCCCGTGGCCTCGGGCCGCGATGTGCGCGAAACCTTCGCCCGCATGGCCATGAACGACGAGGAAACCGTCGCCCTCGTCGCTGGCGGCCACACCTTCGGCAAGGCCCACGGCGCGGGCGACCCGGCACTGGTGGGCCCCGCGCCCGAAGGCGCCCCCATCGAAGCGCAAGGGCTGGGCTGGATCAACCGCTTTGGCACGGGCAACGGTGTATATACCACCGGCAGCGGCATCGAAGGCGCGTGGAAGCCGAATCCCACCCGATGGGATAACGGCTACTTCGACATGCTGTTCACTTACGATTGGGAGCTGGTCAAGAGCCCGGCGGGCGCTCACCAGTGGTCGGCGAAAAACGTCAAGCCGGAGCACATGATTCCCGACGCCCACGACCCGTCCAAAAAGCACCCGCCTATGATGACCACGGCCGACCTGTCGCTGCGCTTCGATCCGAACTATGAGCCCATCGCGCGCCGCTTCCAAAAGGACCCGCAGGCATTTGCCGATGCCTTCGCCCGTGCCTGGTTCAAGCTCACCCACCGCGACATGGGGCCAAAGGTCCGCTATCTCGGCCCCGAAGTCCCGGCCGAAGATCTGATCTGGCAAGACCCGATTCCGGCCGTCGATCACCCCCTGATCGACGCCAAAGACATCGCCGAGCTTAAGTCCAAGATCCTGGGCTCGGGCCTGTCAATTTCCGAGCTGGTGTCCACTGCCTGGGCCTCGGCCTCGACCTTCCGCGGCTCGGACAAGCGCGGCGGCGCCAACGGCGCGCGCATTCGCCTGGCGCCGCAGAAGGATTGGGACGCCAACCAGCCCGCGCAACTGGCCAAGGTGCTGGGCGTGCTCGAAACCATCCGCCAGGCGTTCCATGGCGCTCAGTCGGACGGCAGGAAAGTCTCGATGGCTGACCTGATCGTCCTGGGTGGATGCGCGGCGGTCGAAGCAGCGGCCAGGGCGGCCGGCCATGCAATGGACGTGCCCTTCGTCCCGGGTCGCGCGGACGCTTCGCAGGCGCAGACAGACGCGGCCTCGTTTGCCGCGCTGGAACCCCAGGCGGATGGCTTCCGAAATTACCGAAAGCATTCATACATGGTGTCGGCTGAGGAGATGCTGGTCGACAAGGCCCAGCTCCTGACTCTCAGCGCGCCCGAGATGACGGTCCTCGTCGGCGGCCTGCGTGTGCTGGGCGCCAACGCGGGTGAGCCGGCGCATGGCGTGTTCACAAAACGGGCCGGGAACCTGACCAATGACTTCTTCGTCAACCTGCTCGACATGGGCACGACCTGGCAGCCCGCCTCCGACGCCGGCGATACGTTCGAAGGGCGCGACCGCAAGACGGGCGAGCTCAGGTGGACGGCCACCCGCGTCGACCTTGTTTTTGGCTCCAACTCGCAGTTGCGGGCCCTGGCCGAAGTCTTTGCTCAGGTCGACGCACAAGAAAAGTTCGCGCACGACTTCGTCGCGGTCTGGAACAAGGTCATGAATCTGGACCGCTTCGACCTCGATTGACTCTGGCCGCGAAAAAGCATCTCCGCGGTCTGATCGTGGGCCAGAGAGAGGGACGCCTGATTGCCGCGCGGCAGGTCCCATGGCGGGGAAGACGCCGCCATGGGACCCGCAATTTGGTACGGTCCACCTGGGTCTTCCGACGGGCAAGACCACAAAGCCCTGGCATCGTGCGCCTCAACAAAGCCACAATCGGCACAATTGATGCTAAATTAGCTCCCTGATTCAGTTTCGCCGAGAACATTCCGCAAGGTACAACCATGGCCATTCCCAAAATCCCGCCCATTCTGACAGAAGCCGATTGGAACAAGAATAAAGGCGTTGTTGCCAAACTGGGCGGCGAGACGGGTATTGGCGCGCTGATCAAGGATATGACCCTGGCCTACAACGTGGTCAAGTGGGACAAGTTCGACGTGCAGAAGACGCTCAAGCCCAGCGATTCGGCCGATCGCGCCGCCGAGGCGCTGGCTCAGGCGCAGCTCCAGTTCAAAAAGGTGCCTGTGCTGGTCCGAAAGATAGAGGCGCTTCAAAAGCGAGCCGAGGAAACCCGGGCGAAATTCGCCAAGAACGTGTTCATTCCGGCGTCGTCAACCCAACACGTCGGCAAACTGGCCGCGGCGGCCAAAATGTTCAGTGGACAGGTTCAAATGGTGGAAGCCGAGTTTGAGGCATTTGAGAAAGTCTGGGGAGTCAAGTCGAAGCAGGAGCCGACGGTCAAGGAAGTGATTGGCGAAAAGTGGTTCGCCGACCTGGCCAAAGTCGCGATTCACAAGGATCCTAACCTCATGCGGTGGGCGGTCAATGCCGACGTGGCAAACTCGGCGCTGGGCGGGCCGAGCCGGGAATTGCTGAATGAGCAGGCCAGAGTGAGAATTGCACTGGATGACATTAAAAGCGGGCTCGAATTGCTGGCGGCCTATCGGGACAAGCGGATGAAACGCGAACTGATTGCGCCGACGATTTGCGAAATCTGGGATGGCATCCAGGGACCGTGGAATTCCATTCGGCGGTCGCCACGATCCTACAAGGACCAGCAGACGAAAACCCTGGGCGGCGCCCCAAAATTCGAACAATGGGGCAAGGCAAATCCGGCTGTGATCCAATTAATCAAGAAGGTCGAGGAATTGATGGAGAACACCACGCGCCAGTTTCTCGTGCCGCTCGGGAAGCAACTCGGGAAACTCAGCGAGCATTCGTATCCGTGGGGCAGCTAACGGCGGCGGCATGCTTTCCACCGAAGCGGTCGTTCAGTTTCTACATCGGTTTGAGGTAATTGCCGGCCAGGAAGACTTCGACCTGGTCGAACCGATGATTCATCCGCGCGCGTTCTTTCGCTTCAACGATGGTGACTTTCTCGGTCGGCAGGCCATCCGAGCCGTGTTCGAGAAGACCTGGGCGGGAAGCCCCGGCGTGAAGAAGGATCGTTTCTACCTGACCGACATCGTCGTGCTCTCGACGGACCAGGCCAGCGCCTCCGCCACCTACACCTACAACTGGGAAGGACGCCAGGACGGCCGTCCGTTTCGGATCCAGGGCAGAGGGACTCGAGTACTGGTCATGGCGCAAGGCGACTTCCAGATCATCCATGAGCATCTCAGCCGCTTTCCCAGGGCTGAATAGCGGCATGTGGACGGCGGCGCCTCCTAACGTAATCGATTTCGGCCCGATTTGGCCACGCATGGCGACGCGGACGAGGATGAAATGGATTCATTAAGATCAACAGCACAAAGCCTGGTCGCGCAGATGACGGTCGAAGAGCAGGCCCTTCTCCTCTCCGGGGACGGGGCGTGGCGCACCCACGGGATTGAGCGGCTGGGAGTTCCGTCCATCGCCGTCTCGGATGGCCCTCACGGACTCCGGAAGTTGATCGACGGATTCATCGAAGGGATACCGGCTACGTGTTTCCCCACCGCGCCGGCCCTCGCCGCGACCTGGGATCGCGACCTGGTCCGCGAAGTTGGGGCCGCGCTCGGGCGCGAAGCCCAGGCCGCCGACGTCCAAATCCTGCTGGGCCCCGGGATCAATATCAAACGGTCGCCGTTGGGTGGGCGCAACTTCGAATACTTCTCGGAAGACCCTTTCCTGGCCGGGCGTCTGGCAGCCGCCTACATCGACGGCGTGCAGGGCGAGGGCGTCGGCACCTCGCTCAAGCACTTCGCCGTCAACAGCCAGGAAACGCGGCGGATGTCCACCAGCTCGGACATCGATGCGCGAACCCTTCACGAAATCTACCTGCCGGCTTTCGAAATCGCCGTGCGCGAGGCCCAGCCCTGGACGGTGATGAGCGCCTACAACCTCGTGAACGGGACATTCGCCTCCGAGCACGCCGAGCTCCTCACCCAGATCTTGCGCCAGCGCTGGGGCTTTGAAGGCTTTGTCGTTTCCGATTGGGGGGGCATCAATGACCGGGTCGCTGGCGTCGCCGCGGGGAACAACCTCGAGATGCCGGGCAGCGGCGCGTACAACCGCAAGAAGATCATTGACGCCGTGACCGAGGGTCGCCTCTCCCGGGAAACGCTCGCCCAGTCGGCCACAGAGTTGGTGAAAATCGTCTTGAAGGCCAGCGCCGCCCGCCGTCCCGGCGCTCGCTTTGACGCGGAGGCCCATCATGCCCTGGCCCGGCGCGTTGGGGCTGAGGCGATCGTGCTCTTGAAGAACGACAAGGACGTTCTTCCCCTGAAGCCGGACCAGAAGCTCGCCCTGCTCGGATCATTCGCAAAGCTGCCGCGCTATCAGGGGGCCGGCAGTTCCCAGGTCAACCCCATTCGCCTCACCAACGCTTACGACGAACTGGCGAGCCTGATGGGTGACAGCCACCTCGCCTACGCGCCTGGCTACGATGAGGAAGGGGAAACCAGCGCGGCGCTGCTGGACGAGGCCCGCCAGGTCGCGCAGGGCGCCGACGTCGCCATCGTTTTCACGGGCCTTCCGGACAGTTACGAATCCGAGGGGATGGATCGCCGGTCCATCGATCTGCCCCCAGGTCACATCGACCTCATCGAGACCGCTGCACTGGCCGGCGCGCGAGTCGTCGTCGTGCTTCTTAATGGCTCGGCGGTCTCGATGCCCTGGCTGCCGCGCGTATCGGGCGTCCTCGAGGCCTGGTTGGGCGGCCAGGCCGGGGGCGGCGCGATCGCCGACGTTCTAACGGGCCGGATCAACCCTTCCGGGCGGTTGGCCGAGACCTTTCCGGTGATGCTCGAGCAGAACCCGACCTATCCAACATTCCCGAGCCACTCGGGGCGCGCGGCGTACGGCGAAGGCGTCTTTGTCGGCTACCGCCACTATGACCGGCGCGGCCTCACGCCGCTCTTTCCGTTTGGCTTCGGATTGAGCTACACGAAGTTCGCCTTCACGGCCCTCCGGAGCGACCGCCTGAAGTTCAATCCGGACGAGGGCGAAACGGTCACCCTCGAGGCGACCGTGAAAAACGTCGGCGCGGTTCCCGGCAAGGAAGTGCTTCAGCTCTACATCCATGCCCATACCCCGGCGCTCCCTGGTCCGGTGAATCAGTTGAGGGCGTTCGCCAAGGTCGCACTCGCCCCGGGCGAGGAGAAAACAGTTTCGTTCTCCCTCGGTCAGCGCGACTTTGCCTGCTACGACGTCGCCACCAACGCCTGGGTCGTGAAGCCCGGTCTCTACGATGCGCGGGTCGGAAGTTCCTCGCGCGACCTTCCGATAACAATGACGCTCGATGTTCAGTCGCGAGCGATTGCGCGGACGCCTGATCGGATGGCTTTGGCGCAGGACTTCAAACCATGGCCCGCCCTATACGCCGAATTCGTGCGGGCCGTCGGAGGCGGCGAACTCCTCGAACCGGTTGACGAAGCAAGGCTGGTGGCGCTGAGCCCGCAAGCGGCTCGGGACATCATAAAAGCGCGCGCGTCATTCCTGGTCTTCATCGACGAAATGCCGGTGAACAAGGTGCCAGCGTTTTCCCGGGGCGCGCTGACCGACGCGCGGCTGGACCAAATCATCAAGCTCGCTTGCCAGTGAAGACGGCGAAATGAACCGGCCCATCGAGATCCGGCAAGGTCAACTGGAGGCGTTGCGACGCATTCTGCCTTGCCCTGCTTACGATCGATCGCGCATCCGGGCAGGGATTGTTCACATCGGCGTGGGCGGTTTTCACCGGTCCCACGAGGCCTTCTACACAGATGCGCTATTGGCCGGACCCGGGAATGGCGATTGGGGCATCTGCGGGGTTGGCCTGCGCGAAACCGACCGCAAGATCGGCAAAGTCCTTAAGAAGCAGGACTTCCTTTACACCTTGATGGTCAAACACCCGGATGGACGGATCGAGCCCCGGATCATCGGTTCCATCATCGCGTTCCTGTTGAGCGTCGACGATCCACTGGCCGTCATCGACAGGTTGGCCAGTTCCATTACGCGGATCGTTTCGCTGACCATCACCGAGGGTGGCTACAACGTCGAACCGGCTACCGGTCAATTCGATTTCTCCAATCGCGGGATCCAACGCGATCTGGCCCATCCCCAAAATCCGACAACGGTGTTTGGCTATCTCGCCGCCGCGCTTCGTCAGCGCCGTTCGGCCGGACTGTCCCCGTTCACGATCCTGTCGTGCGACAACCTCCAGCGTAACGGCGAGATCGCTCGTGAAACGCTGCTGGCCTTCGCCGGCCGGCAGGACCCCGAGTTCGCCAAATGGATCGAGCGCGAAGTTGCCTTTCCCAATGCCATGGTCGACCGGATCACGCCGATCACCGGGCCAAAGGACATTCAATACCTGGCCGGATTGGGCGTGGAGGACGAATGGCCAGTGACCTGCGAGCCCTTCCGCCAGTGGGTGATCGAGGACAAGTTCTCAAGCGGCCGTCCCGCATGGGAAGACGTTGGCGCGCAGTTCGTTGCCGATGTCACGCCTTTCGAGAAAATGAAGCTCAGGCTCCTGAACGCCGGCCACTCGGTTCTGGGGTGGCTGGGCGCCCTGCATGGATACGCGACGATCGACGCGTGTATGGGAGATCCCGTCTTTGCCTCCTTCTTGAAGGCCTTTCTTGACCTCGAGGCGACGCCGATTCTCGATCCCGTTCCGGGGATTGATCTGGGGCAGTACAAACAAGGCCTCCTCGAGCGCTTTGGCAATCCGAGTATCCGGGACAGCCTGACCCGGATTTGCTCCGAAAGTTCGGCCAAGATACCGAAGTTCCTGGTTCCCACGGTGACCGAAAATCTTGCCCGAAGCGGAAGCACTCGCTTTGCCGCGCTCGTCTTCGCCGCGTGGTGCTACTTATGCGATAGAGGTGTCGATGGAAATGGGCGGCCGTTCGCGGCCGCCGACGCAATGGAGGTAGAGCTTCACCAGGCGGCCCGCGGAACAAGCGCCGATCCAATCGCATTCCTCCGCCTTCGATCCGTCTTTGGCGACCTGGCCGACAACCCGGTGTTTCGCGATGAATACGCGAACCTAGTCGCCTTGATCTATGCAAAACCCGATGTCCGCCACCACATGCAAGCGGCCATGATTCATACGGAGTCATAGCGCCGGGCTCTTGATGGAGCGCTGCCGAAAAAACGCGCAACAGCATGCAACCTTGAAGGCCTGGCTCGCTGGTCGCGAGGGGGAATGTCTCGAATGCCGGGATTGCCCCGTCGTCGCGTTGTATGCCAGGAATCTGGCTCAGGCCGCGCTGACGTGGATGGGAATTGAGTCAGTGGCGAATGGGCTGGGCAACGCAACGTAACAATTCACTATACTTGCCCGATGCGACTGGACTTCACCGGGGAAATCTGGTATTGGCGCGGCCCGGCGCCGCACTACTTTGTCACCGTTCCGCAGGAGCAGAGTGACGATCTGAAGGCCATCATGAAGTCCGTGACGTATGGCTGGGGGATGATTCCGGCCACCGTCCATATCGGCCATACGAAGTGGACGACCGCCATGTTCGCAAAGGATGGCCGCTACATCGTGCCGATCAAGGCGATTGTCCGAAAAGCAGAAAACCTGGAGGAAGGCGGGGTGGTTGCGGTTCGAGTCGAGGTCGGATAGGGTCTGCCGGTCCTGCCAATGCAAAACGGAAGGACCTGAGGTTCTCCGAGAACCTCAGGTCCAACCCCTTTTTCGCGGGCGAGGCTACCGAATCGCCGCGGCCTGGTTGGCCAGGTCGGCGAAGTTGGCCACATCAAAGTCGTCGCGCAGCTCGCCCCGCAGCCCGTCGGCGCGCTTGGCGATATCCCAAAGCGGCCATTCCTTCGCGTATGGGCTCTGGCGCAGGATCTCGGCCATCTGAGCGACCGTGGCGGCCAGCCGGAAGCGGGCCGGCGCCTCGTCGTAGGTCTTCTTGACATCCCACGTGTTCAGGTTGCCGTTTAGCTCCTTCCAATCGCGGTTGGTCGGGTCCTGCCAGCGGATCTGGAGTGTCGCGATGCGGCCCTGCGCGCCCGGGCGGACCTGAACGGCGTAGAGCGCCACCGCGCTTCGACCGGCCCCGATCCCGCCGCCGCCGGCCGCATCGTTGCGGAAGTCGCTGTCGGCTACGGCCCGGTTCTCGTAGCCGATCTGGCGAAAGCTGACCACGACATCCGGGTTGAAGTCGACCTGGGTCTTGGCGTCCAGGGCGATGGTCTGGAACGAGGCGAACTTCTCGGCCACCAGTTTCTCCGAGTCCCCGGCGTTGTTGACATACATGTATTGGCCGTTGCCCTTGTTGGCGAGCTGCTCCATCAAGGTATCGTTGTAGTTGCCGAAGCCGACTCCGATCGAGTGGAGCTGAATGCCTTTGGACGCGTATTCGCTCACGCTGCGCAGGATCGTTTCCGGAGTCAGGCCGCCCTCGTTGGCGACGCCGTCCGAGACCAGCAGCAGGCGGTTGTTGCTGTCGCTGCGATAAGTCTTGTAGGCCATCTGGTAGCCCAGCTCGAGGCCCTGCTGAACGTTGGTCGAGTTCTCGGGCCGGAGCGAATCCAGAGCCGCGTTGATGGCCCGCGTGTCTGAGGCGCTCGTCGGCTGCAGCACGACCCGGGCGGTGGTGGTGAACGCGACGATGCCAACCGTGTCGGCGGCGTTCAACCGGCTGACCAGCATCTTGAGGGTGTCCTTGGCCAGGCCCATCCGGTTGTCAGTGGCCATTGAGCCGGACACGTCGACGACGAAGACGTAGCTGGCCGAGCGGCGCAGCTTCAGTTCAGGCATCCCACCCTGCACGCCAAAGCGGACCAGGACCGTGTTCTGGCCGTGGAAAGGCGAGGGTGCGGCTTCGGCAAACAGGCCAAAGGCCAGGTCGCGCGGGAGCGTATAGCCGGCCTTGAACGCGTTGACGAACTCCTCTACCCGCACGGCCTCAAAAGGCGGAAGCCGGCCGTCCTTGATGTAGCGGCGGGCGATGTCATACGAGGCGGTATCGACGTCGATGGCAAAGGTCGACAGATGGTCACGGGCCGCGTCCACCCACGGGTTCACACCTGCATCGCGGAAGCGGTTGTCGAGGGGTGTGGCGGGCGTGGCCGTGGGGGCGAAGCGGATGGGCGGGACCGAGGTGGGCGGGATGGGCGCGCGCCCGGACTCCTGCGACGCGGGCGCGCCCGCGATGGGCGGGCGGACGTTATCCTGCGGCGGCGCGCCGTTGATGGGCGGGTTGCCCGAGGCGGGAGCGGCCGTGGCCGCCGGTCGGACCGCATCCGCAGGCTTCGCCGCGACCGTCGGACGAAACTGAGGTTGGGAATTGTCGGCCGGCTTCTCGCGCGGCGCGACGGCGATTGCCGTCGCCGATGGGGCCGCCGCGCAAGCGCTGAGGATGAGCGAACCAGTAAGCAGGATAGGGACGATCAATGGGATTCGGGTGTTCATGGTGATTCTCCTTTGCAGACGACGTTACGCCCGTTGCGCGCAAACCGCTTGATATCGCGCTGATGGGCTGTTGACATTCCGCTCAGGCGCCTGCTCTCGGCGCAACCAGTCGAGGTCGGCTGCGTGCGGTCGAGGGCTGCGCCCCGTCGCAGGGATAATTGCCACATCCTGCGGAACATTCGGAAAAGCCCGCCAACAGCCCGGCCTCAGAGGTCGCGATGCTGATCGGCATCGACGCCAGCCGGTCCAACGCCGCGCGCCTGACGGGCACGGAACGCTACTCGCGCGAAGTCATCACGGCGATGCTGAGGGCGGGTGGCGGGCCGCGCTTCCGCCTCTACGCCCGCGAGCCCATGGATGCGCCGAACGCGGAGGTTATCGTGATCCGCCGGCGCCGGCTTTGGACGCATCTCGGGCTGGGCCCGGAGATCGCCCGCCATCCGCCCGACGCGCTGTTCATCCCCGCCCATGTGCTGCCGATTGGCGCCGGCCTGACCCGCCGGCCGCGGACGGTCGTCACCGTCCACGACCTGGGTTACCGATACTTCCCCGGAGCGCATCCCCTCCGCCAGCGGCTATATCTAGACCTGAGCACCTGGTTTAGCGCGCGCTACTCCAGCGCCATTGTGGCCGACTCGCGAGCCTGCGCGGCCGACCTGACCCGCTTCTACGGCATTCCACCCGCAAAGATCACGGTCGCTTATCCCGGCCCCATCTCCCCGGTCGAGGTTGCCCCCGCCAGGGCATCTGCCATTAGGCTGCGACTCGGGATCAGCGAAGGCACGGCCTACATCCTCTTTGTTGGGACCCTGCAGCCGCGTAAGAATTTGGGCCGCCTGCTTCAGGCCATGGCGAGGCCGGCCCTCGCCGACGCCACTTTGGTGATCGCTGGGGGTCAGGGTTGGGGTGGCGATGACCTGGAGGCCGCCGCGCTCAGGATGGGTCTGGGCAACCGCGCGCGCTTCACCGGCTACATCACCGACGAAGAAAAGTCTGCCTTGCTGCAGTCGGCAGGCGTTCTGGCGCTGCCGTCCTTGCATGAGGGTTTCGGCTTCCCGGTGCTCGAGGCCCAGATGGCGGGCGTGCCAGTGGTGGCCGCCAACACGTCCTCACTGCCCGAGGTGGCCGGGGATGGGGCGGTGCTGGTCGACCCGCTGGACGCCGGCGCGATCGCGGCGGCTCTGGCCAGCGCGACTACCGATGGCCCGGCGCGGGCCGGACTGATCGCGCGCGGGCGGGCCAACGTTTCGCGTTTTAGCTGGGATCGCTGTGCCGCGCAGATCCTGGAGCTCCTTGGCCCGGGGGGAGGCCGGCGATGATTGACGCCATCGACATCCTGGGTGTGCGCGTCCACGATGTTGATTTTGACGAGGCGGTTGCCCAGGTTGCCGGCTGGCTGGCGGTTGCCGGCACGCGCCAAATCGCGACCGTGAATCCGGAATTCATCATGACTGCCCGGCGCGACGCCGAATTCGCCACTGTGTTAGCCCAGACTGATCTGAATGTCCCCGACGGCGTTGGGGTGCTCTGGGCGGCCCGCCGGATGGGTCATCCTCTGCGCGAGCGGGTGGGCGGGGCCGATTTGATGTTCCGCCTGTGCGAGCGAGCCGCCCGCGAGGGCTGGCGCGTCTTTTTGCTGGGCGCGCGTGAGGGCGTGGCGGCGCGGGCGGCTGACGCGCTGCGTGCGCGGCATCCTGGCCTCCAGATCTGCGGGACGTTGGCGGGATCGCCCCGAACTGCCGACGCGGGCGACATCTGCGCGCGCGTCCGGACCGCGGCTCCCCAGCTCCTGTTTGTGGCCTATGGAGCGCCCGCCCAGGACACTTGGCTGGCCCGCAATCTCCCTGACTGTCTGCCGGTGTCTTCCGCGGCGCTGGTGGGGATGGGGGTGGGCGCCTCCTTCGACTATCTGACGGGAGTTCAAAAACGGGCCCCGGCCGTGGTCCAGCGGTTGGGTCTGGAGTGGCTGTATCGGTTGCTAAGGGAGCCCTGGCGGCTGCGCCGGCAACTGGCCCTTCCCCGCTATGCGGCCGCGGTGATGCTAGAATCTCTGAGCGGCGCGCGCCGCAATCCATGACCGCCCAAGATCGAGCCAAGCACTCCCTGGAGAAGACGATCAGGGTCCTGCGCGACTATCCGCTTCTCAAGGGATTGACCGACGAGGAATTTCGCCTCGCGATCAAGAACTTGCGCCCGGAGACGCTGACCCGGGGCAAGCCGCTCATCTCGCCGGGCGAGGCGAACACCAATCTCTACGTCATCCGGCGGGGTCGCCTGGGACTGCGCCGGCTACAGGGACTTCGGGCCGAGGCCGCCGCCACCATGCTCGGCCCCGGCCACGTCGCCAATCTGAAATCATTCCTGACCGGCGCGCGCAACGACTTCAGTCTCGAGGCCGAGGATGACACGGACCTGGTTGCGCTGGATCGGGGCGAGTTCCAGGAGCTCATCCAGGCGCGCCCGGAGATTGCGCGCAAGTTGCGCATGCCGAGTGACGTCCAGACAGCCTTGCGCGAGCGCACGACCAACTCATGGATGGTCGACGGCGAAAAGATCGAGATCTATGAGCAGCGCCATTGGTGGTCGTTCGTCTCAAAGCTGATCCCCCTGGCATTGCCGTTGATCGGCACGATCGCGATCTTTGTGAGTTTCCCCTGGCTGTCGCCGCTGCTGGCTTTGGTTCCGCTGGCCGGCATGGCGCTGTGGGTGGGCTGGTTCTATCTGGATTGGCGAAACGATTTCTACGCCGTCACGAACTATCGCGCCATCCATCGTGAGCGGGTCTTGCTCCTGCGTGACGATCAGGAGGAGGTCCCGCTGGACAAGGTTCAGAACACTTCAGTCCACCAGAGCACACTCCTGGCCCAACTCCTCGATTATGGCGATGTGGGTGTAGAGACGGCCGGGGTGGGCGCGGCGGTCTCCTTCCATATGATCCGCCAGCCGCGTCAGGTTTCGGAGCGGATCATCAGCCTGCGCGACCAATCCAAGACGCTCGTGTGGGCGACTGAACGCCAGCGTATTCGCAGCGACCTGCGGGTCGAGATCAAGCTCGCGCCGAAACCGCCGGACAAGGCCATTGAAACCCCGCAATACAAGGCTCCGATCCAGCTGCGCTGGGAGGCGCTCGTGAAGAGTATTCAGAATGCCCGGAACACGCTTCTTCCGCGGGTGCGCCTGCAGGAAGGCGATAAGGTCACCTTTCGCAAGCACTGGCTGCGCCTCCTGGAGACCGCGGGACCGCAGTTCGCCTTGTTCTTCCTCTTTTTCCCGATTCTGTTCAGCCTGTATGTCTTCAATGATTGGTTTCACAGGGTGATCGGCGAGGGGTTTGGGGTGTATGCGATCGTCACCCTGCTCACGCTGGGCTGGTTCGTGTGGCGTTACGAAGACTGGCGCAACGACATCTACGTGCTCGACAAGGACCGGATCATCGACATCGATCGATCGCCATTCGGGGTGTTTGGCGCCCAACGCAAGGAAGCCCGCTATGACAGCATCCAGAATATCTCGTCGTCGACCCGGGGCACGATCGACCTGCTGCTCAACGTGGGCGATGTGAAGATCATGACCGGTGGCGCCGACAATGCCCTGGTTTTCGAGCGGGTGTACGACCCGCTAAGCGTCCAGCGCGAATTGCAGCGCAAGATCGACGCGTTCAAGACCGGACAGCAGCAGAAGCAGGTTGAGCAGCGGCGCCGCGAGTTGAGCGAGGCGATTGGCATCTATGACGAACTGCGCGGCTTGCATGGGCAGCGCGCACTGGAGCCTGACGGGCTTGATGAAGAGGGCATGGTAAGGTACTGAACCCTATGGTCCGCGAGATAAAAACTCTGAAAGATCCGGTGCTGCGCAAGCCGGCCAAGAAAGTGGCGAAGGTCACGCCCGAACTGCGCAAACTGATCGATGACATGTTCGAGACGATGCGCGCCGCCAACGGCCTTGGCCTCGCCGCGCCCCAGATCGGTGTGCTGCAGCGCGTGTTCGTGGTGGAGCTGGAGGAAGACGAGGCCACGCCCGGCAGCGGGGTGCCCTATGCGCTGATCAACCCCGAAATTGTGAAGTCGTCCGAAGACCGCGAGGCTGGGCAGGAGGGATGCCTGTCCATCCCGGGCTGGCGCGGCGAGGTGGAGCGGCCGGTCAAAGTCGTGGTTCGCGCCCTGGACCGGGATGGACAGCGCGTTAAGTTGGAGTTCGAAGGGCTGGTCGCGCGGGCGATGCAGCACGAGCTGGACCATCTCGACGGTGTGCTCTTTATCGACAAGCTCACCGCGCCGGACCGTATCTGGCGGGTGAACGAGTCCGAGGCGTCGCCCGCGGAGTAACCTGGATGCGCATTACCCAACACACCACACCCGAGGCCTTCACCGCGCTGGCGGCGGAATGGAATCCGCTCCTCGAGCGAAGCGCCGCCAACACCATCTTCCTGACCAACGAATGGCAGAAGACCTGGTGGCGGGAGTTGGGTGACGGCGAGCTGAGGGTGCTTGAATTGCGCGACGACGACGGGACGCTGGCCGGTATTGCGCCGCTGTTTGTCCTGCGCAACGCTCTGGGCGAAACGCAGGCCATGCTGGTCGCGTGCAAGGAAGTGGCTGACTACGTCGATTTCATTTTTGCCCGCGGGCGGGAGGCGGATTGCCTGGCCGCGACGCTCGCGCACATCGATGCGCCAGGATTCTGGGGCGAACCAGGTTCGCGATCAATTACGTTGTGCAATATTCCTGAGGCGTCCACGACGCTGATCCATCTGCCCGGGCTGGCCGCTGCGCGCGGCTGGAAGCTTGAAACAGCGATTGAAGACGTCTGTCCGTTGATCGCGCTGCCTGACACCTTCGACGGCTGGCTGAATGCTCTGGAGGGCAAGGAGCGGCGCGAGACCCAGCGCAAGCTCCGCCGGGCGAGCGAGGAAGCGCGGGTGGTCTACACCGACTCGACCGAGCGCCTGGACCAGGACGTGGACGACTTTATCCGCCTGATGATGGCATCGACCCACGCCAAATCGGACTTCATGAGCCCGCGGATGGAGCACTACTTCCATGCCATCACACGCGCCATGTTTGACGCGGGTTGGCTGCAACTGGCTTTTCTTGAGATTGAGGGCAACCGGGCCGCGGCGTATTTGAACTTCGTGTATGACAACAAGGTCCTGGTCTATAACTCGGGCCTTGATCCGCAGCGCTACGCGTATCTGAGCCCGGGTGTGGTGCTGATGGCCCGCTTGATCGAGCGGGCCATCGCGGACAAGCGCGCGGTTGTCGACTTCCTGCAGGGGAACGAAGAATACAAATACCGCCTGGGGGGCAAGGACACCCGGGTGCTGATCGCAACGCTGAGCCGGCAGACTGGATCGTGATGCCTGACTCCCAGACGCGCCTCAGCCGCAACTTAAGAAATAGGCTGTATAATATTGTCGCCAGAGTACTGGCTTAATATTTTGGGAAGCATAATTTACGCGTGCGTTTGAACTTCGCGCATTTGCGATTGGCGCCGAATAAGCGTTTCCCACCATTGGACTATCGATTTCCATGCCCACAAAGACCATTCGAGCACTAAACAAACCCCTAAGCAACAAGAAAACTGAAACCGCCGAAAAGAAAGAGACGGCCGCGCGAGCCAAACTGGCTCCAGCGCGCAAAAGCCGGACTTCGACCAAGGCGACCAAGGCAGCAACCCCTGAAACGGTGGCGGCCGCTCCTCCGCCAATATCGTGGAAGCGCATGGATTTGCACCTCCACACCCCTGCATCGCACGACTACGAGCAGCCTGAGAAGGGCTATCTCGATATTCTGAAGCAGGCTGAACGGCGCGGCCTCGACATGATCGCCTTCACCGACCATAACACGTCGAATGGCTATCGCAATATGCAGCGCGAGATCGAAGATCTCGAACTGCTCGAGCGCCTGGGCCGGATTCGGCCGGATGAACTGGGCCGCCTGAATGAATACCGGCGCCTGCTCAAGAAGATCCAGGTTCTGCCGGGCTTCGAATTCACGGCCACTTTTGGCTTTCACATCCTGGGCATATTCCCGCCCGAGAAACCCATCCGCGACATCGAACGGGTGCTTCTGGACCTCAAGGTCCCGACCCGCGTCATCGACAAGGGCCTGACTGAAGCCGGCGCGACCAGCGATGTGCTGGAAGCCTACAAGCGGATCGACGAGGCGGGCGGAATGGCGATTGCCGCGCACGCCAACTCCTCCGCGGGTGTGGCCATGCGGGACCTGCGCCTGGGCGGCCAGACCCGGATTGCATTTACGCAGGATCCCCACCTGCGAGCGATCGAGTTCACCGATCTTGACAAGGGCAGCCGGTCCAGTTCGCGCCTGTTCACCGGAATCCGGGCGGAGTATTCGCGCCGGATGCACCTGATCCAGGGAAGCGACGCGCACCGGGTTGTGGCTGAAGCAGATGGCTCGTCACGCCCCGGCGTGGGCGATCGGGCCACCGAAGTCCAGGTCGAGGAGCTGAGCTTTGAGTCACTGCGGGCGCTGTTCTTCACCGAGGACTTCGACAAGATTCGCCCGGCCAAGGAGCAGCTCAACGTCCAGCCCGACATCCTGTCGATGGCGCGCGCGGCGGGCGAAGGCCCGACCGTGTCGTTTGTCCCGACGGTGGCCAAGAAGCCAGAGGCCGTGGCGGAGATTCTGAATCACGTCGTGGCGATGGCGAATGGCGAAGGTGGCTACGTCTTTGTCGGATGCGAAGCAAAGGCCAGCGCGCGCAAGCCATCCGGCCTGAAGGATGCGCTGGCGGTCTCGGAGGAACTCGGCGAGGCAATCACCAAGCGCATCTTCCCGATCCCATATGTGACCGTCGATCTACAGCCGGGCGACAAGGGCGCGGACATCATCCGCGTTTCTGTGCCGCGCAGCCTGGTGGCCCCCCATGCGATCGACAACTTGACCATCTTCGTGCGCGATGGCGCGGCCAGCCGGCCGGCGACGCGCGACGAGATTATGACAATCGCGAGGCGGGTGCTCGAGCCCCAGATCGCGGTGCAGATCGCCGCGCAGCAGCCTCAGCAGCGCGATCCGCTGCCGCCCCAACGCGACTCGCGCGCGGGCTTCAACAAGCCGGCCCAACCACCGCAGAACACCCGGGGCGGGCAGCCGTCCGGGCAGCATCGCGGCCAGCCGCGCGACGCGCGGGCGCCGCAGTCAAACCAGCAGCCGGGCCAGCGCTCCGGCCAGGCTTTCCGCGAGCCGCAGGGAAACCAGCGCGACGTGCGGCAGCCGCTCGCCCGGCGGACCGATCACCCACAGCGCAATCCGGGCGGGCAGCCCCAACAGGGCCAGCGCCGCGGCGTGCCCCAGGCGCAGCCTGCCGGATACCCGCGCGATGAGGAAAACGAGGCGTTGCTCGCCCGCCCCGCGGCTCCGGTGGCTCGCCCCGAAGAAGAAATCGTGACCGCCCCGGTGGTCGAGCCCGAGATGCCCGCTGTGCCGATGGATGCGGACGGCACGGTCCGCCCCGCGGCGCCGGCGGT
The DNA here is from genome assembly GCA_046594095.1 of Anaerolineae bacterium. Classification (GTDB taxonomy): domain Bacteria; phylum Chloroflexota; class Anaerolineae; order J036; family Brachytrichaceae; genus Brachythrix. The sequence continues at coordinate 21,518 of JBKJQK010000356.1, forward strand.
TCCCCCGGCCGAGGGAGCGCCCCGCACCGGTGTGGAGATTGCGAGTGTCGACGTGCGCGACGGAATTCGTTACTTCACCCTGCGCGATCTGCGCAACGGCAGCCTGGTTCGGAATGTCACCTTCAAGAGCGCGCGCGATCTCTGGCACTACGCGCTCAAGCAACATGCAACGGGCGCGTACGCTCCCGAGAAGATTGAGTGGACCGATGACCGGGCTATTCTGTCGAGCAGCGAGCGAGCCGGAAAGATGCGCTACGACCTCGCCCTGCGCGAGGCCGACGGCACGCCCCACGTGTTCTATGGCGTAGTCGAGGAAGGCCTGGACGAAGCCTGGCGCGCGCTGGTCTCGACCGGCGACCCCGTCGCTCCGGCCGGGCCCGAATCTGAACCCGAATCCGCCACTTCCGACCCCGAATAGTCCGACTGTCCAAAACCGTTCAAAGGCCGCGGCGCGCAAGCGTCGCGGCCTTTGTGCTGTCTAATGGCCAGCAATCATGGTGATAACGCATGGCGAGCTCCTGATCGACTTTGTCCCGACCGTCACGGGCGTGGACCTTATTGATGCGCCCGCGTTTGTCAAGGCTCCCGGCGGAGCGCCCGCGAACGTGGCGGCGGGCCTCGCGAAACTCGGCGTGGATGCGGCGTTCATGGGCCAGGTTGGCGAAGATCCATTCGGGCGCTTTCTGGCCCGGACGCTTCAGGACGCGGGTGTGGACGTCTCGATGCTGTCGTTCAGCGCCCAGGCCCGCACCGCCCTTGCGTTTGTGTCGCTGCGGGCGGATGGCGAGCGCGATTTCATGTTCTACCGCCATCCGAGCGCTGACATGCTGTACACGCCGGCGGATGTCGAGCCGCATGCTGTTGCGCTGCGCGGCGCGCGAATCTTCCATTTCGGTTCGATCAGCCTTATTTCGGAACCGGCCCGCTCGGCGACCCTGCGGGCCATTGACCTTGCCCGCGAGGGAGGCGCGCTCATATCGTACGACCCCAACCTGCGCCTTCCCCTGTGGCCCGACGCCGCATCCGCGCGAGCCGGAATGCGGCTCGGATTTGAGCGCGCCCAGATTGTGAAGGTGGCCGAGGAAGAGCTCGTCTTTATGACTGAAACGGCGGAGGAGGATGGCGCCCTGGGTCAGGTGTGGCACCCCGGTCTCCAGCTCGTGGCGATCACCCGCGGAGCGGCTGGGTCCGGGTATGTCACCCCGCGCTTCCGGGGCGAAGTGGAGAGTATTCCGGTTCAGGCAATTGATACGACCGGGGCCGGTGACGCATTTATGGCCGGGCTGCTGCGGGGACTGTTAACCGATTCAGCGGGCCTTGAATCTGAAGATGGGTTACGACAGCTATGCCGGTTTGCCAACCTGGCCGGCGCGCTGGCCACCCTGCAACGGGGCGCAATCCCCGCGTTGCCGTCCCTGGGGACGGTACAACGATGGCTTGCCAATCTCGCGTAACCGGTTATACTGTATTAAATAGGCTGCAAAACGGTGCAGATATTCACATTACAAAGGTGGGACAAACATGAAAGGAATTTCTCGAATGGATCACGGGCGGACCCATGGATGGTTCGTCAGGGCATACCGAAACTACAAGGTCTACTCAAAGCTGTTCAGCGACCGGAAGTTTGGCGGCAAGGGTAAGGCCCTTTCGGAAGCCAAGGTGTTCCTGGCGCAACTGACGGTTGAGATCGCCAAGGAACCTGCGATCCGCAAGCCGTTCCGGACCAAGGCGCAGCCGAACAACAAGCTGGGCGTCGTTGGCGTCAGCGAGACCTCCAAGAAGAGCGGCTCGGGCAAGCTCATGCCGTGCTTCACGGTCTACTGGCGCGGGGATGATGGAAAGGCCCGCAACTACGCTTTTTACTTCTCGCGCTATGGCACCCGCGAAGCGGCCCTCAAGGCCGCCGTCGCCTGGCGGCACAAGCTCGAGAAGGAGAAGATGGCCTCGCTGGGCATGAAGCCCGCGGATCTTAAGAAGGAGCGCGAAGTGCAGTACGCCCGGGCGCAGCCTCTTGTCGACGCTGCTCCGCCCGCGCCCAAGAAGCCGGCCGCCAAGAAACCCGTCGCCAAGAAACCCGCCGCGAAGAAGCCGGCCGCCAAAAAGGCCTAGCGCGCGGAAAAGCCGAGATTTGGTTGACACGGCCATCGATCGAATGGCCTGGGGGAGTGTTGCGCCGGTTATACGACCCGCGCGACACTCCCCCTTGATGTTTTTGTCACTTCGATTCGAGCTGGAAAAGCGTCGCGCAGGTCGTCGATGTGCGTAATGATGATCACTCGCTCGAAGTCCGGTTCGATGGCTTTGATGGCTTCAATCAGCCGTTCGCGGCCCTGGGCGTCCTGCGTTCCGAATCCCTCGTCCACAAACAGTGTCTGAAGCCGGGCTCCGGCGCGGCGGGCCAGCATCCGGCTCAAGGCGATGCGGACCGAAAAGTTGACCCGGAATGCCTCGCCGCCGCTGAAGAGCTCATATGGCCGCTCGCCCAGTTCGTCGCTGATCCGGATCTCCAGGGTTTCCCGGGCGTCTCCGGCCTGAGTGGCCCGCTGGGTTTCAAAACGCACATTCATCCGGCCGTTGGACATTCGGCTGAGCAGGGCGTTGGCGCTGGCCTCGAGCTCGGGCAGGGCGCTCTCGATGATCATGGCCGGGACGCCGTTCCTGCCAAAGGCCTCGCGCAGGTCGCGCAACAGGGCCTCATCGCGGGCCAGCGCATCGAGCTCGAGGCGCAGCCGATCGCGCGCCCCGACCATGGCCCGGCAGGCCGAGAGGCGTTGCTGGGCTTCCCCCATCTTTCGCTGGGCGGCGAAAAACTCGCTCCGGCTCCGCTGCAAGGCGGCTTCGGCGAGTGGCGCGCCCTTGAGCTGGTCTTCGAGACCGCGCAACTCCGCGAGTTGGGCATCGAGGCGACCTTGCTCGCCGCCCGCCCTAAGTTCGACCGCCTCGACCCTCAGGGTCAAGCCCTCCAGCGCGCTTCGGGCAGCCTGGGCTCCCAAGTCCGCCCGGTCGAGCTGGGTCTTGCGCCCGGCCCAGGCTTGCAAATTCACCAGGCGGCCGCGCAACGCGATATGGGCGGCATGGTCATATCCCAGGATTTTGAGCTCACCCATGACCTCGGCCAGCGCGGCCCGGGCGTCGGAAGCGAAGTTGCCGGACAGCCGGCTGCGCACGCCGTCTGCTTCCAGGCGGGCTGCGGGAAGACGGTCGGCCGCCTGCGAGGCGCGCGCGAGGCGCTCTTCAATGGCGCTGGCTTCCCGTTGCAGCGCCGGCATGCGTTGGGCGGCCTGGGCGAGTTCGACGATGCTGGCCTCGATTGCGCCGAGCCCATCGGCCAGTTGTTGAATCAGGCCTTGATTGGCCCGGTATGTGTCGCCCTGGCGCTTGCCCTGAGCGCGCCACTCGCCCAGCAGCCGCACGCGATCGTCGTCGGCCAATTCGCGCCCGCAGGTGGGGCAGGTGGCGCCCACGGTTTCGAGCGCCCGAATGCGCCCGGCGAGCTCATTCATGTCCCGCTTCAGGGCGTCGTTTTCAGCCCGGCTGGCCCCCTGGCGCTCGCGGGCATCGCTCAAGTCGCGCAGGAGCGCTTCGCGGCGCGCGTCGTCGGCGGTAAGCGCCTCCAGGGTCCGGTTGACCTCGAGCAGCTGGGCGCGGAGTTTGTCGATGGCGGCGGCTTCGCCCTCAAGCGCGGTCAGGCGCGTTTCGGCCGCATCCCGGGCGCTCTCCAGCCCGCGCCGGGCATCCGCGAGCGTGTGTTCGGCCGCTGTCTTGCGGCTGTTCAGCTCGGTCATGCTGACCAGCTTGAGATTGAGCGCTTCGTTGTCGGCCCGGGAAGCTTCAAGATCGGCGAAACCGAGGGTTATTTCGTCCCGTTGGGCGAGGGCCGTTTGGGCCGCGCTGAGAGCGCCCTGCTGGGCCTGCATCTCCTGGTCCAGGCGGCTGCGCTCGGCCCGGATGCCCTCCAGCCGCTCGCGGGTCTGGCCGGCCTGCCCCCGAAGCGCGCTGGCGTGAGCGCGCAGGCGTTGAAACTCGGCAACCTCCGCTTCGGCGCGCTCCATCGCCCCGCGGGCCACGCCCTCGGCGTCTGTCGCCGCCTCGAGGTCACGCTCATGCTCGGGCGCGCGCGCGATTTCCGCCTCGGTTTTCTGGAATTCAAACGACTTCAAACTCTGATCGCGCTCTACCGCCGCCTGGCGGAGCTTGACCTGATCCTCGTAACCGGCCCACACGTCCAGGGACAGGATCTCGGCCAGGACGGCTTTGCGCTCGGACGGGCTGCGCAGGGTGAACTCATCGGCCCGGCCCTGTTTGAGATAGGCTGAGTTCACAAAAGTGTCGTAGCTCAGGTTGAGCAATCGCTCGATTTTGGCCTGGGTCTCCAGAACGCGCGGTTCGGTCAGGGCGCGCCATCCGCCCCCGTCATCGATAAACAAATCGAGGGTGCCGGTCGTGGTCGGGGCGCGGCCCTTCTGGGGTCGCCCGATCTTGCGGGTGCGGACGACCTGGAAGAGCTGGGCGCCTTCCGAGAACGTGAGCGAGACGCGGGCCTCGGTTTCGCCCTGGGCGATGAGTTCGTCGTCGCGGCGGGCCCGGGCCTGGCCCCACAGCGCCCAGGTGATGGCATCCAGGAGCGAACTCTTGCCCGCCCCGTTCTCGCCGGTCAGGCAGACCATGCGCAGGCCGGTGAAGTCGAGCGGATCGGCGTCGCGATAGGCCAGGAAGTTGCGTAGCTCGAGCCGGATTGGGATCATGGGGCCCCCTCGGGTGACAGTGTGAGAATTCTAGGGGTAATGGCGCCATCCGCGAGAAGGGTGAGCGTTCCAAGGCTGGGCGGCCGGGCTGCGCCCCCAAAATGGGTCGTCCCGACAATGGCGCCCGGATTGAAGTAGAGCACTCCGTCGCGCGTCTCAACCCACGGGTTGTGCGAGTGGCCGAACACAACGATGTCCGCCCCGGGCGGGCGCACGCGCGAAAGGCGGTCCACGATCGTGCGATTCACATCGTCGAGGGTGGGCCGGCGCGCAAACTGGAGTGCCTTGTCGAGCATCGTGTAGCCGAAGCTCAGGTGCCCGTGGGTCATCCACAGGGTGTGGGAGCCGAGTTGAAGGGTCACCGCTTCGGGCAAGTCGAGGTCGTGGGTTCCGGTGCTGTATGTCCAGTGGATGTTTCCGCGGACGGTATAGACCGGGGCGATCCGGGAGAGCTGGCTGATCAGGCGGGTGTCCTCGAGGTCGCCCGCATGCAGGATCAGATCGCAGCGGCGCAGCAAGTCGAAGGCCGCCTGGGGGAGCGCCTCGAGGCGGAATGGCACGTGGCTGTCAGACAGCACTCCGATGACGCGGGGCGGAGCGGAGGACAGGTTGAAGACGGGGCGCAAGGGATCGGTGGACACGGGCCGCATAAAATACCACGTCTGAGCCCCGCCATGTCCATTCTTGACACCATCCTCGAACACAAGCGTCTGGTTGAAGTTCCGGCCCGCATGGCCGCCGTCCCATTGTCGGAAGTCCGGCGGGCGGCCGAAGCAGCCCCTCCGCCGCGTAATTTCGAGGCCGCGCTGCGCCGCGCTGACGGCCGGGTCGCCTTGATCGCGGAGGTCAAGCGCGCTTCACCGTCGCGCGGCAC
>JBKJQK010000543.1:0-10688 GCA_046594095.1 Anaerolineae bacterium
CTGCGCCTGGCGCGCCATTTCGGCCCTGGTCGTCGCCAATACGACTCAGGCGCTCAGAGCGTTGCTGGGCCAATACCCGTACCAAAGCGCCCAAAGAAGGACTTTATCTACAGGCTGCTAAGGAGAGAAACATGGAAGTGGCAAAGGTTGAGCATGTCTCGCGGGTCTACAAAATGGGAAACGTCGAGACGCGCGCCCTGCGCGACGTCAGCCTGGCGATTCAGGATGGCGAGTTCACCGCCCTGATCGGCCCCTCCGGTTCGGGCAAGACCACCCTGCTGCAACTGCTCGGCTGTCTTGACCAGCCCAGCGAAGGGCATGTCTTCATCGATGGCAAGGATGTGAGCGGTTTGGGGCGTGATCAGCGGGCCGATGTTCGGCGGGCCCGGATTGGCTTCATTTTCCAGTTCTTCGCTCTCATCCCGACCCTGACCGCCTACGAGAACATTGAGATGCCGCTTCTGCTGAACGGCGGGCCTGCGCCCGAACGCGCGGCCCGCGTCAAACAGTTGCTCGACACCGTGGGGCTGGCTGAGCGCGGTCGGCACCGGCCGGATCAGCTCAGCGGCGGCGAGCAGCAGCGGGTGGCGATTGCCCGGGCGCTGGCCAAGAAGCCGGCCCTGATCCTGGCCGACGAGCCGACGGCCAACCTCGACACCGAGAACGGCCGGCAGATCATGGAGCTGATGCTTCGCCTCAATCAGGAGACCGGGGTCACCTTTGTCTTCGCCACCCACGACCCGCGCGTGATTGGCTATGCCCGCCGGGTGGTCACGTTGCGCGACGGGCGGATCGTTGCGAACGCGGTGGCGCCCGCTGCCGTGGCGGCCTGATATGCGCCTCTCACGCGTCTGGCGCCGGTTTGTGATGCCCGGTCTCGGGCTGGCTCTGGCCGCTTGCGCGACCGGGACTCCAGCGCCCCTCCCGACCGTTGTGCTCGACGCGCGCCCGGGGGCGGCGCCCGCCGCCACGCGCGCGCCCGGCGGGTCCGTCACCGCCTCCGGCGTGGTCATGCCCGCGCGCGAATACCGGCTTGCATTTCCGGTGACGGAGCGTATCGCCCGGATCGCAGTTGATGTGGGCGACACGGTCGTGGCCGGCGCATCCCTGGCCGAGCTGGATGACGCGCTTGTTCGGGCCCAGATCCGCCAGGCCGAGGCGGCCGCAGCGGTCGCCCAGGCCAACTACGACGCGCTCGCCGCGGGTCCGACAGCCGCCCAGTTGCGGCAGGCTCAGGCGGCCCTACTGGCTGTGCGGGCCGCCTACAGCCGGACGCTCGAGAGCCCGGCCCCGGCTGATCTCGAAGCCGCCCGGGCCGCGTTGAGCGCCGCCAATGCCAGTTACAAGGCGGCGCAGGAAGGCCCCGGCGCCGCGACAACCGCGGCCGCAGCCGCCGCGCTACGCACAGCAGAGGCGGCCGTGCGGCTGGCGCAAGGGGCCTACGACCGGGCGTTTGCGCGCAATCCGGCTGGGATTGGGGCTGATCCGGCCGCCCTCGCCCTCGAGAAGGCCACCAATGACTACGCGGCCGCGAAGGCGATCCATGACGCCAGCGCTGGCCCGAGCGATGCCGCCGTCGTCAGCGCGGCCTACCAGCGAGTCGCCGCCGCCCGCGCCGTGCAGGATCGACTACTCGCGCCCGCCTCCGCGTCTGATCGCGAACTGGCCCGGGCCGAGGTTGACGCGGCCCAGGCTCGCCTGGACGAAGTCAAGGCCGGACCCCGGCCGGAGGCCCTGGCCGCCGTGAAGGCACAGATCGAGTCGGCCACCGCCGCGCTGGCCGGTTTGAAGGTTCAATTGCAGCGTTATGCGCTGATTGCCCCGGCCAAGGGCGTCATCCTGCGCCGCGCGGCGCAGCCGGGTGAGATTGCCACGGCCGGCGCGGCGGTGCTGACCCTGGCCGATCTCGACGCGCTGCGGGTGGAGACGACCGACCTCAGCGAGCGCGACCTGCCGGCGATCAAACTCGGCCAGGTGGTCAGCGTGAACTTCAAGGCATTGGGCCAGTCTGCGGCAGGGAAGGTGTTCGGCATCGCCCCGCAGGCCGAGCGGCTGGGCGGGGACGTCGTATATCGGGTGACGATCGAGCTCGATACGCGGCCGGCCGGGCTGCGGGCCGGGATGTCGGCGGACGTCCAGTTTGGGCGATGACGACATTGACATCGGGCTTCGCGGCTCTGGAAGCGCCGCGCAACATGAACGAAGTCCCTCCGGGACTGCGACTGGGAGCTGGGGCGTGCGTCTGGCGGTCAGTCCCGGAGGGACTTTGCGCATGTCGCGTGGCGCGGATTACCGCGAGCGGTTTTAACCGCTCGCGGCGGTGGGCGGCCCGTAACCCGAAGACGGTGTCCAACGGGCTTACATGTGGTCCCCGGCGTTCGCCGGGATGACAGTCAGCCGCGCGCCTTCATCGCCAGCAGTAACCCGTCCTGATCGACCGGCAGGCGGGTCACCCGCACCCCGCAGGCCGCGAAGATGGCGTTGGTGATCGCCGGGGTGGTTGGGATCGACGAGATCTCGCCGACGCCCTTCGCCCCATACGGCCCGGCCGCGGCCGGATCCTCGACGATGAAGGAGGCGATTTCGGGCGTGTGCTTGATGCTGGGCATCTTGTAGCGGGCGAACTTGCTCGTAAACGGCACTCCCTTCTCGATGATGTATTCCTCGGTCAGGGCGTTGCCCAGACACATCACGATCCCGCCCTCGACCTGGCCCTGCAACGACAGCGGATTGATCGCCCGCCCGACGTCGGTGGCGCTGATGATCTTCTTGCAGGCCACCTCGCCCGTGTCAAGATTGACCTCGACCAGGGCCGCCTGGGCGGCATAGCTGAAGGCAAAGTGCATGTCGCCGCCCGTTCCCAACGGGCGAGTCTGGGGGGCCAGATATTCATTGCTCAGGCGGGTCGACCGGCCCTCGCGTTTGGCCTGCTTGACCACGTCGGCGATGGACACAGCGCCCGCGTGGTTGCGGGCCATCCCGTTGTGAAAGCGCACATCGGCCGGGGTGACGTCGAGCATCTCGGCGGCTACCTCGGCCAGCCGCTCGCGCAGCTTGATCGAGCTCAGCCGGGCCGCGTTGCCGGTGACGTAGGTCTGGCGCGAGGCCGTGGTCGGCCCGCCGTCGGGGGTCAGGTCGGTGTCGCTCAGAAGCACCCGGACCTTCGCGAACGGCAGCCCGAGCTCCTCGGCCGCGATTGCGGCCAGCACGCCCGGCAGGCCCTGGCCGAGCTCGGCCGCGCTGGTGCGCACTTCGGCCGTGCCGTCTTCATAGGCCTCGACCTCGACCTCGCTCTTGTCCGCCGCGCCGCCGCCCAGGCCGGTGTTCTTGTAGGCGCAAGCGAAGCCCCAACCGTAGGCCTTGTTTCCGTCAATCCAGCTCCACGGGCCGACTTCTGTTCGCGCAAACTCGCCCCTGACCATATCGATGCACTTTGACAGCCCGGCCGCCTCGCGGATCTCGGCCTCGGTGTTGGTGGTGGAGCCGATCCGCAATGCGTTGATCTCGCGCAGCCGGATTGGGTCCATGTTCAGCCGGCGGCTCATCTCGTCCAGGGCACTCTCGATGGCGAAGGCCGATTGGGTGACCCCGAAGCCGCGAAAGGCCCCGGTCGGGACGTTGTTGGTGTAGACCGCGTGGCAGTCGATTTTGACGTGCGGAACGTCGTACGGTCCGCTGGCGTGGGTGGCGGCCCGGGTCATGACCTTGTCGCTAAGGCTGGCATACGCCCCGGCGTCGCCCCACAACTCGATCTTCATCGCATTGAGTCGCCCGTCGCGCATCGCCCCGACGCTGAGTTTGAACTTCACCGCGTGGCGCTTGGGATGGAACAGGAGCGATTCATCGCGGCGATACAGAATCTTCACCGGCTTACCGGTGGCCTGGGCGAGCAGCGCGGCGTGAATCTGGGCGGCGATGTCCTCTTTGCCGCCAAAGCCGCCGCCCACCAGCGGGCTCTTGATCCGGACCTGCTTCACATCGACGCCCAGCGCGGCCGCAACCTGGTCGCGATCCGCGTAGGGGATCTGCGAGCCCACGATGATTTCAAACCGGCCATCCTCGGTGATACGGCCGATCGAGCACTCCGGCTCGAGAAAGGCGTGCTCGGTGGTGGCGGTCTGATACTCGCCCTCGACGACGACGTCGCTGGCGGCCAATGCCGCGTCGACGTCGCCTTTGTTCACATAGATGTGCTTGAGTTCATTTCCAACGACCGAACTGTTTGGCGGGGGTGTCTCATGGACGAGCGGCGCGCCGGGCTTCAGGGCGTCGACCGGGTTATCGACGACCGGCAGGAGGGCGTACTCGACCTCGATGAGATCGACGGCCGCCCGGGCGATCTCCTGGGTGTCAGCCGCCACGATCGCCACCGCATCGCCGACATAGCGGACCTTGTCGTCGCACAGGACCGGCCAGTCGATATAGACCAACCCGTGCTTGTTCCGCCCGGGCACATCGGCGTGGGTTAGGACGGCCCGCACCCCGGGCAGCGCGCGGGCGCGGCTCGTGTCGATCCGGAGAATGCGCGCATGCGGCACACCGGCTCGCTTTGTCGCGCCATACAGCATCCCGTCGAAAACAAAGTCATCGGTGTATTTGGCCACGCCGGTCACCTTGTCGATGGCGTCGGGCCTTGGCATCGGCCGGCCCACCCAGTTCATAGGCTCAATGGTGCGGGGCAGGTTGGGCGTGAAGTTGGTCTCGCCGGTGCGCGCGCTCCGGGCCGCGTCCTTGATGGCGTTGATGATGCTGACATAGCCCGTGCAGCGGCAGTACGTGTCTTTGAGGGCGTGCTTGATGTCGTCGTCCGTGGGATCGGCGTTGTGATCGAGCAGGGCCTTGCCGGTCATGATCACCCCGGGGGTGCAGAAACCGCATTGGGTGGCGCCGTGGTCAACCATCGCCCGCTGGAGCGGGTGCAGGCGCTCGCCCGCGGCCAGCCCTTCGATGGTGGTGATCGACCGGCCGGCCACCTTCACGGCCGGATAGATGCACGAGTTGACCGGCACGCCATCGACCAGGACTGTGCAGATTCCGCATTCGGCCTCATTGCAGCCGATCTTGGTCCCGGTCAGCCCGAGCCTTTCCCTCAGGACGGTGGACAGGAACTCCGACCCCTGCACGTCCGCCTCGCGCGGAGTTCCATTCACGTTGAAAGTCAAGACAGACATTCGATTCTCCTGCGCGCCAGTGGCGCCTTCTTGAACCCGTTGACGCGTCGCCTCAGACTACGAAACCGCCAGTCGCGCTCGGGCGATCGCGTTGCCCATCGCCTCGCGCAGCAGCACGGGCAGCACTTCCCGCCGGTATTCGGCGGTTGCGCGGTGCGCGCTGGTGCGCAGCCGCGATTCACTCAGCAGTACCGCCCCGGCCGCCTCGAACGTCTCGGGCGTGGCCGGTTTGCCGGCCAGGAAAGCTTCGGTCTGGATCGCCCGGAAAGGGGTCGGCGCGACAGGCCCCGCGGCGACGGCGGCCGACGCGAAGCGATCGCCGTCCAAGCGCACCCGGCAGGCAAGGCCCGCCATCGGCAGAGCCACCCCCTGCGGGCGCATGACCCGGGCAAAGGCGCTGCCCTCGCTAGCGCCCGTTGGGCGGAAGCGCGCGGCCACAATGATCTGGCGGGCGCTGTCGATGGCGCTCTTGCCCGGCCCGAGAAAGGCTTGCCCAAGCGGGATCCAACTTACGGTCGCAGTGCCTGCCGAGGACGCAACCGCAATCTCTCCGCCCAGGGCGAGCAGCGCCAGCGTGCCGTCGGCGGCGGGCAGGGCGTGGGCGATGTTGCCCGTGAGGGTCCCGACATTGCGCACCTGCGGCCCGCCGATCAGCCCGCACGATTCCATCAGGGCTGCGCCGCCGGCGCGCACGAGCGGCGACGCGACGATGTCGGAATGGGTGGCCCCGCATCCGATCACGACAAACCCACCTTCGCTGAGGATGTCGCGCCAGCCCTCCATCCGGGTGACGTCGATCAGCGCCTCAGGGCGCTCGGCGCCGGACTCGCGCGCGTCATCGACAAAATAGTCGGTGCCTCCGCCGATGACTCGGGCGGCGCCGTGGTGCAGGGCGAGCAGCCCCAGCGCGTCGCTCAACGTGGCCGGTAAATGGTAGTGCTTGGTTCCTGTGGTCATTGGGTTGGGTTGAATGCCCAAGCTGTAATTCTATCGGTTATTCCCATCGCGCGCGCAATTCTGGTTTTGGCGCATTCGGGTGCGCCTATAATTCGTTGATTGAGGCTACCCGGCTTCAACCGCACGCGACAGCAGACCCACCCGAAGAGTGGCGCCATCATGACTGCGCGACAACGTTTCCCACTTGCCGATCGGCCAGGCTTTAAGCCACTGCCGGGTCGTTTCGGCGTTCGGCCCAGGCAAAACGGTTGAAGACCATGCGACGCGCGCAAGACTTTATCGGAGCTGCCTTCGGCGCGTTGACCCCGTTGATCGCGGTTTTGCTCGCGCTGGCGATCGGCGCCCTGACCCTGCTCGCCCTGCAGGTCAATCCGATCACGGCTTATTCGGCGCTGGCAGACGGCGCCTTTGGCAGCACTTTTGCGATTGCCCAGACCCTGGTCAAAGCGACGCCCCTCTTGCTGGTCGGGCTGGGAATCTGTATCGCATTCCGGGGCGGGGTCATCAATATCGGTGGCGAAGGGCAGATCATTGTTGGCGCGCTGGCCACCACGGCCTTCACCCTTTCGCTCCCGGAGGCGCCGCTGATCATCTTGCTGCCGGGCGGGCTCATCGCCGCCATGCTTGCCGGCGGATTGTGGGGCGGCATCGCGGGCGCGCTCAAGGCCCGATTTGGGGTAAACGAGATCCTGACCACGATCATGATGAACGCCATCGCCGTGCAGCTCTCGAACTTTCTGCTGCGTGGCCCCATGATTGACCCGCGCGAGCTTGTTTCGGGGACGATGCTGGCCCAGTCGGCCCGCCTGCCCGAGCTGTCCTGGCTCCCCCGTCTGATCCCCCAGACTCTGTTGCACGCCGGGGCCATCCTGGCCCTCATCATGGCCGTCCTGGTGTATGTGCTGCTGTGGCGCACGGTGCTCGGGTATCGCATCCGGGCAGTGGGCCTAAATCCCGACGCCGCCCGTTATGCGGGGATTCGGGTGCCGGTCTATCAGGCGTTGGCCTTGCTGCTGAGCGGCGCGCTGGCGGGCCTGGCCGGCGCGGTGGAGGTGTTGGGCGTGTCGCACCGGATGATGGATGGCGTGTCGGCCGGCTACGGCTTCAGCGGCATTGTTGCCGCGCTGTTTGGCAAGCTGCATCCGCTTGGGGCGATTCCGGCCTCAGTTCTGTTCGGGGCGCTGCTCGTCGGGGCGGACAAAATGCAGCGCGCGGTGCAGGTTCCGTCGTCCCTGATCGAGGCATTGAACGGCCTGGTGGTTCTCTTCGTGGTGAGCAGCGACATCATCACCCGCCGTCTGGCTCAGCGCCGGCGAACGCGGGAGAAAGGCGCATGAGCGAACTCTTCACCCTCCCGGTCCTGCTTGGGATTCTGTACTCAGGCGTGCGCCTGGCCACCCCCTATCTGTATGCCGCGCTGGGCGAGATGTTTGCCCAACGCTCGGGTGTGGTCAACCTGGGGGTGGACGGGATCATGCTCATGGGCGCGTTCACGGCCTTCTTTATCGTCACGAACACAGGCAGTCTGGTCCTGGGCCTGCTCGGCGCGATGGCGATCGGGTTGCTGATGGGTCTGTTGATGTCTTTTGTGAGCGTGAACCTGCAGGCCGAACAGGGCATCAGCGGGATTGGGCTGTATCTCTTCGGGCTGGGGCTGTCGTCGCTGCTGTTCAAAAAGCTGCTGGTCAGCACCCGCGCTATCGACGGCTTCCCGGCAATCAAGATTCCCTTTCTGAGCGACCTGCCCTATGTCGGCGATGTGTTCTTCAGCCATAATTTTCTGGTTTACGCCGCGTTTGCGCTTGTGCCGGTGGCGGCCTTTGTGTTGAACCGCACCACGCTCGGGCTCAAGATTCGCGCGGCCGGGATGAAGCCCGAGGCGGCCGACTCGCTCGGGGTCAGCGTCGCCCGGGTGCGCTACTTCTGTGTGTGCCTGGGCGGGGTGATGGCCGGCATCGCCGGCGCGTCGCTGTCGATCGGCTTGATCAATCTGTTCCAGGAAAACATGACCAGCGGCCTGGGTTTCATCGCCGTGGCCCTGGTTTACTTCGGCGGATGGAGTCCCGTCGGCGTCATGGCCGGCGCGCTGCTCTTCAGCATGGTCAATGCCCTGCAGCTCTGGGTGCAGGTCAAGGCCATCCCGATCCCATCCGACATCGCCGTGATGCTGCCCTACATTCTGACGATCGCAGCGCTGGTGCTTGGCCGCCGGGCGCGCCAACCCACCGCGCTTTCGAAGCCATTCTCGCGGGGGGAGAACTGATAAGGCTTCTCTGGCTTCGGCGTGCGGGTGATGCGCCCGGCGCATGGTCCGAAGCAGGGGAAAGGGTCGCATGACCCATTGTTCGAAGGAGGATAGTGAAATGAACCGGAATGTGAAGTCCCTGTGGCCCCTCGCCGCGGCTGGCCTGATCCTGGCGGCCTGCGGCGCAGCCCCCGCCGCCGCCCCCGCCGCGCCCGCCAAGCAAGTGAAGGTTGCCGTTGTGATGCCCTCGGCGTCGAATGACGGCGCGTTCAGCCAGTCGATGTTCGACGCGCTGAAGTCCGTCCAGGCCTCGATGGGCGGCGAGGCCGGCTTCAAGCTGGCCGTATCCGAAGGCATGGTTCAGGTGCCGAACGCCGCAGCCGCCATTCGCGACTATGCCCAGCAGGGGTATGACCTCGTCATCGCCCACGGCACCCAGTATGGCAACTCGCTCCAGGAGATCGCCAAGGATTTCCCGAACGTCGCCTTTGCCTGGGGGACCGCGACTGATACGTTCGCCGACAAGGGCATCAAGAATGTGTTTGCCTACAACCCGCGCGCGCAGGAGGGCGGCTATGCCCTGGGCGTGCTGGCGGCCAAGATCAGCAAGAGCGGCATCATCGGCGTGGCCGGGCCCGTGGAAGCGGGCGATGCCAAGACGTATGTCGATGGCTTCAAGAAAGGCGTGCTGGACACGAAGCCGGCAGCCAAAGTCAACGTCGTCTACACCGGCTCGTTCAGCGACGTGTCGCTGATGGCCGCCGCGGCGGAGACGCATTCCAAGGCCGGGGCCGACGTCCTGACCGGATCGTCGCAGGCGGTGGTCGGCGCGATCGGCGTGGCCAAGGACAAGAAGGCGATTTGGCTTGGCACGCAGGCCAACCAGAGCAGCCTGGCCCCCGACACCGTTGGGGCCAGCCAGGTCTACGACTTCTCAGGCATCGTCAAGGAAATGCTCGCCCTGTCGGCCAAGGGCACCAAGGGCGGCACAGCCTTTGAGCTGTCGCTCAAGACCGGCGGCCTGAAGATCGTTTACAACGACAAGGTCAGCATCCCCGCTGACGCCAAGGCCGCGGTGGACGCTGCGATCAAGGGCATCATCGACGGCACGATCAAGCCGTTGCCGTAATACGCGCGGACTGACATGGCGCAACTTCCGACGGGCCGGGACCGGATCGAAGAACTCCGTATGGTGGGCATCACCAAGCGGTTTCCGGGCGTCGTGGCCAACGACGGAGTGAACTTCGATGTCCGAGCCGGCGAGATTCACGCCTTGCTGGGCGAGAATGGCGCGGGCAAAAGCACGTTGATGCGCCAGTTGTATGGGTTGTACAAGCCGGACGCGGGCGAGATCCGGCTGAATGGCGCGCTCCGCCATTTCAATTCGCCCGCGGACGCCATCCACGCGGGCATCGGCATGATTCATCAACACTTCATGCTGGTGCCCGCGCTGACGGTGGCTGAGAATGTCGCGCTGGGGCTGCCCTCGTCGCGCGGACCGCTGCTGGATCTGGGTCGCGTCTCCAAACGGATCGAGGAGCTGGCCGCGCGCTACAGCCTGAAGGTCCAGCCCGATGCGCAAGTGTGGCAACTGTCCGTTGGCGAGCAGCAGCGGGTGGAGATCCTCAAGGCCCTGTATCGGGGCGCGGCCTTGCTCGCCCTCGATGAGCCGACGGCGGTGCTCACCCCGCAAGAGGTGGGTGATCTGTTCAAGGTGCTGCGCCAGATGGCCGCCGACGGGCATGCCCTGATATTCATCTCGCACAAGCTGCACGAAATCATCGACGTCAGCCAGCGGGTGACGGTGATGCGCGACGGGCGGGTGGTATCGACCCATCCGACCGAGGGTTCGACCCGGGCCCGGCTGGCCGGCGAGATGGTCGGCCGCGCGGTGATCCTCGAGTACGACAAGAAGCCGTTCGTCCCGCCGCCGCCCGGCCAGGCGCCCCGCCTGGCGATTGATGACCTGTGGGTGCGCGGCGATCGAGGCAAGGACGCGTTGCGGGGGGTGACCCTGGCCGTGCAGTCGGGCGAAATCCTTGGCATCGCGGGCGTGTCGGGCAACGGGCAGCGCGAACTGGCTGAGGCCCTAACGGGATTGCGGCCCGTTTCGAAGGGCCGGGTGCTGGTGAATGGCCGCGACCTCACCCACGCCAGCCCGCTCCAGCGCCGGGCGGCCGGCCAATCGGCGATCCCCGAGGAGCGGATGAAGGACGGGGTCGTGAAGGACTTCAGCGTTGCTGAAAACCTTATCCTGCAGGATCATGCCCACCGCCCCTATTCGCGCGGGGGGTTCATGAATACGGGCGCGATCG
>JBKJQK010000271.1:0-3515 GCA_046594095.1 Anaerolineae bacterium
TGTTGCCCATGGCCATCGACCGGGATGTGAACCTCGTCGGCGCGGTGCGCGACGACCAGATGGTCCGGGTGCATTCGCTGGACTTCGACCAGACCATAGATTCCAGCCTGGACTCCATCCGCCACGAGCCGGACGCGACATGGAGCAACTACCTTCGCGGGGTGGCGGTGGCGTTGCGTGATACCGGATTTGTCTTGCGCGGTTTCGACGCGGTCATGAAGGGGGAGGTCCCGATCGGCAGCGGCCTGTCATCGTCGGCGGCGACGGAGCTGGCGGCGATCATGGCCTTCAAGGCCGCGGGCGCCCAGAGCGGCGCGCCCCTCGACGAGCATCGCCTCGATGGCATTCTGGCGGCCCGGCTCGCCCAGCGGGCCGAAAACCATTTCGTGGGGGTGAACTGCGGGATCATGGACCAGTTCATCTCGTCACTGGGCAAGGCCGGGCATGCGCTCAAGATCGATTGCCGCAGCCTCGATTTCGAGTTGGTGCCGATTCCGGCCGGAGTTACCCTCCTGGTCGTCGATACGTCCGCCCCGCGCACGCTCGCGGGCAGCGCCTACAACGAGCGGCGGGCCGAGTGCGAGGCAGGGGCAAAGCTATTTGGGGTAAAGAGCCTGCGCGACGTGCCCTTCGCGGAGTTCAAGCGCCTGCGCGACACGCTGCCCGGCCCGGTCATGCTGCGCTGCGGGCATGTCATCCTGGAAAACGCGCGGACGATTGACGCGGTGGACGCAATGCGGCGGGGCGATCTTGAGGAACTCGGCGTCCTGATGAGCCATTCGCACGAAAGCCTGCGCGACCTGTATGAGGTCAGCAGCCCGGAACTCGATGCCGTGGTCGAGATCGCCCAGGCCGAGCAGGGCGTTTACGGCGCGCGAATGACCGGTGCGGGCTTTGGCGGCTGCGTGATCGCGCTGGTGGCGAATGAGGCCGTCGAAGCAGTCAGCGCCCGAATTGCGGATGAGTACCCCCGCCGGGCGGGCCGAACGCCCAAGATCTATCCATGCGTGGCGAGCGATGGCGCGTCGTATCGGCTCGTTGAGAGCTGATTCCCTCCCGGTCTTCCCTTCTTCTGTTAACGCGCGCTACAAAAACGAGAGCCGTCCGGAATGCCTAAAACAGCGCGATTCGGTCGCCGGCGTACCAAATCAGGACCGCCGCCAGCAGGCTGACCATCACCGGGTTGTGGATGGCTTCCCGGTCATCGACCAGGTCGGACCGGCCGCGGATCAGGTTCACCAGCTTGCTGCCCATCGCAATCGGAATCAAGGCCAGGCAGATCAGCAACTTCCACGGGATCAGGCCGACGACCAGATAGCCGATCAGGAGGCCCGCGCCGGTAATGGCGCAGATCATCATCAGGCGCTTGGTCCAGGCCGGCCCGATCAAGTCCGCCGTGTGCCGAATGCCGGCCTTCTTGTCCACTTCAGCGTCACGCAGTTCATTGTTCAACTCGCCATACACCGAGATCATGACCGTAGCCAGGAAAAACAGCCATGAATACGGCTTGCCCTGGTCGTAGACGAAGTAGGCGCACAGGAATTGGAGCCCGGCCAGCGATAGGCTGTGCGAGATCAGATCGGCGATGGGCTTGGCTTTCAACCGGGCAAATCGCCACGAATACAGGAACGCAAGGGTCAGGCTGAGCGCGCCCAGCAAGAATGGCATGAGACCCAGAGTCGCATAGCCGGCCACCACCCCGATCGCGACGACCGCGCAGGCCAGTTTGCCCGTCCGGGCCGAAATCAAGCCGGCGCTAATGGGATTGCGGACGGCTTTGTGCGCATCCAGGGCATCGTCGGGGGCATCCTCGACGTCGTTGTACATGAAGGCGAAGCCCACCACAAGCAGATTGGCCACCAACACGAGCAGCAGGCGCAGGTCGATGTCGCCGCCGCCCAATTTTGCCCCCGCAAGCGTGATCACTGTGACGAACATGACGTATTCGCGGTAGCGGGTTAGGCGGATCAGCCCGGAAATGGGCCGTCTCGCCCAGCGCGCAAAGGCGCGGGGATGGGTCAGCATTTCGTCATTATAGACGGCGCAGGCAAACCCGCGGCGCATTCGCCAAACGGGAGATCGATGTTGCGGGGCAGGCGCTTGAGGGCTGCCCGGTTAATTGTCGTAATGGCGCATGGATCATAAGCCCTGGCATCTTCAGGAGAAACGAAGAACGGGAGAATCACGCTTTCTCTCCTTGTATGCTAAAGGCTGTCCAGATCTTCTGCGACGCATTGGGCTGCCGCCATCCCCGACAGCGCGACAAGCGGCACACCCCCGCCGGGGTGGACGCTTCCACCGGCGAAATACAACCCGCGAATGTCACGGGCGCGGTTGCCCGGGCGGGCGAAGGCCGCCGCCCGGGTGTTGGACGAGAAACCGTAGATCGCCCCTCGATTCCCGCCATACAGCGCGTCAAGCGTGGCCGGGGTCAGGCGCTGTTCAAATACCGGGGCCAGCCCGGAGGCGCCCGGCGCGCGCGCTCGCAATCGGTCAAGCACCAGGGCGGCATAGGCGCCGCCCTCGCGCGCCCAGTCAAAGGCCTCCGACAAATACGGGGCGTTGACCAGGACAAACCAGTTCTCTGCGCCGGCCGGGGCATGCTCTGGGTCGGTCTTGGACGTAATGCAGGCGTAGAGGGTCGGGTCTTCCGGCGGGACGCGCCGGCGGAAGATGGCGTCAAACTCGGCCCGGTAGTCGCTGCTGAAGAAGATGTTGTGATGGGCGAGCCGGGGGCTTTCGACCGGCGCGCCGAGCAACAAGGCGAACCCGCTGCACGACGGCTCCAATCCGGGAAGGCGAGCCGCGCCCGGCAGGAGCTCGCGCCGGGCGGCGGTGACGTCGGCGTTGCACACCACGGCGTCGGCGGGCACGACCCCGCCATTTGCGAGCCTGAGCCCGATGGCCCGCCCGGACCGGGTCTCGATCTCGGCTACCCGGGCGCCATAGCGCACCTCGACCCCCAGGCGCAGGGCCAGGCGCTCAAACGCCCTGGCCAACGCAAACACCCCACCCTTCGGATACCATGCGCCCAGGGCCAATTCGACGTGGGCGATGACATTCAAGGTGGCCGGGGCCTGGTAGGGCGACGAACCGTTGTAGGTGGCGAAGCGCTCCAACAACTGAACCAGATGCGGATCGCGCACATAGCCCCGGATGGCCGCGCTCATGCTCCTCAGCGCGTCGATGCGAAAGACATCACCCAGCGGCAGGCGCAGCAAGTCGCGCAGGCCGGGTTGGGCGCGATACAGAAACGGCCCGCCCACGACATCGTGCAGGCCGGCCACGTAACGCATGAAGCGGCGATAGCCGTCGACATCCCGCGGAGCAAAGGCCCTGATGCGCTCGAGCATAACCGCCTCATCCGCATCCGCGTCGAGGGTCAGCCCATCCGGCCAGAAGTAGCGGGTTATGGGCGCGAGCGGCAGCAGGGTCACATCCTCGGCCAGGTCGCAGCCCGCATCGCGCCACAATCGCTCAAATACCGGGCGGAGGGTGATGACCGAGGGGCCGGT
>JBKJQK010000180.1:0-3209 GCA_046594095.1 Anaerolineae bacterium
GCGCGGCTGCGAATTCCTCAGCGGCCGCCGCGGGGTGGTCCCACACCCACTCCGACCTCCCGCGCGGCACGTCAGAGAAGTCTCGCTGGCTGCCATCCGTGGCCACGATGTAGGAACCCGGCGTGACCATGGCGTGATAGGCGGCCAATTCATCCGCCACGTGCCGTTTGCTGTGGTTGGAGTCAAGGATTACCATCACTATTTCGCCAGGTTTTACCATCGACTTAACCGCGCTCACGATTTCCGGCGCGGTCGAGCTACCCTCAACCAGGGTTATGAGCGGGAACATCTCGTGCGCTTCCAGCGCGCGCCGGTTATTGGGGCGAATCTCGATATCAACGCCAATGACACGGCCCCGGCCCATCGCCTTGAACAGGCTCGCATAGAAGACGAGGGAGCCGCCATGGGCGACACCCGTTTCAATCAACACGTCCGGCTTGACGCGGTAGATCACCTCTTGCGTGCGCACGATATCTTCAGGAATCTGGATGATGGGCCGGCCGAACCAGGTGAACACATACGGATATTTCTGGTTCCATCCCACTTTCAGCCATTGCTGCGAGATCAGCTCGAAGGCGCGTTTTGAATAGAGCGGGACGACGTCGCTCGCGCCCGCAACATCCTCAGCCCAGCTCAACGTCTTTGCGTCGGTGTCAATCGTAATCTTCATGTTGCTTTCGTCTTGCTCCCCATCTTGCTTGATTTAGAGGTTTTTCTTCCACCAGGCAATCGAATCCGCCAGGCCGGATGCCAAATCATAGTTTGGCCGCCACCCGACTTCATCCCGCAAGCGGGTGACATCGGCCACCAGCAGCGGCGGGTCCTTTGGCGACGACGCAAGCGCCCCCAGTCGGACGAGTTCGGGATGGCCCAGTTGATCCCCGATTCGCAGCGCCACCTCTCGCACGGCTACCGGCTGGCCGGAGCCGATGTTGACCGCGCCCTCCACCGTGCTGTCCAGCAACGCGGTGAAAGCGCTGGCGACATCCTGAGTATGCAGAAAGTCGCGCGCCAGAAGACCATTAGACGCAAGGGCAGGTTCGCCCCGCAAGAGCGCGCGGATTATTGACGGCACGAGTTTCTGCGGTGGCTCATGCGGACCATAGGGGAAAAAGATGCGTCCCCACGCCGCGCTGAGCGGATGCTGCTTTGCGAAGGCAAGCAGGACAATTCCCAACGCGTGTTTGCATTCGCCATACAGAGTGGCCGCATTGAGCGGCGTGGCGTCTTCGCTGCATACGCCTCCGCCTGTCCAGTCGTATTCCGCACAGGTGCCGGCCATCACCACCCGCGAGCCTCCAGCCTCGGCGAAGGCGCGCAACAGTGTCAGGCTCACGGCAACCCAATCAAGATTCTCGGCCGCCGTCCAGAACTTACCGTGCGCGACGTACCATGCAAAGTGCAGAAGATGAGTCGGCTTGATAGCGCGCGCAAGCGCCTGCGTCTGCGCCGCGTCAAACAGATCGGCTGAATGCCAGATCAGACCATCGGTCGCCGGGACAGAGAACGGAGCGCGGCGCGCAATCGCATGGACTTCAAACCCGCGCTCAAGTAAGGGCCGAATCGCATGCCGGCCAATAAAGCCGGTGGCCCCGGTCAGCAACACGCGCTTCATCGGCGAAAATCCGGCCACGCGAGATCGCGTTCGGCGATGACGCGACCCGTGGCGGGCGGCTGCGGCCACTCGATGCCAAAGGCAGGATCGTCCCAGCGCACGCCGCTTGCGGATGCGGCGTGATAGGGCGCGCTCATCTGGTAGAACAGCTCAGTGCTGTCGCTAAGCGTTTGGGCGCCATGGGCGAAGCCGGCAGGCGCATAGACTGCGCGGCGATTCTCAGCCGTCAGTTCGACGCCAATCCATTGGGCAAAGGTCGGCGAGCCCGGCCGCAAGTCCACAATCGCGTCAAAGGCCGCTCCCGTGACGCAACGCACGAGTTTGGCCTCGGCATGGGGCGCATTCTGAAAGTGCATCCCCCGCAGGGTTCCGGCCAGTCTGGAAAAAGAAACATTGCACTGCGCCACATGCGGATTCAAACCGTGCGCGGCAAACTCATCCTGGCAGAAGCTACGGGCAAAGAAGCCCCGCTCGTCTTCGCGCGGATCAAGCTCGACAATAAAAGCGCCCGCGAGCTTTGTCGGGTGAAAGATCACACCACCCTCAACTCTGGAATGGGCACGATGAACTTTCCGCCGCGCGCGCGGTACTCGGCCTGCTGGGCCAGAATCTCATCAGCGAAGTTCCAGGTCAGCAGCAGGACGTACTCCGGCCTGTCGTCCAATAACTTTTCCGGAGAATAGATCGGCAGACGCATTCCTGGAGTGAACTTGCCTTGTTTGACGGTGCTGCGATCCACTACATAGTCCAGGGTGTCCGGACCGATTCCGAAATAGTTGAGGAGTGTGCTGCCTTTGGCCGAAGCCCCGTAAACGGCAATCCGTTTGCCCTGAGCCTTGAGCCGGGCGAGCAATGCCAGCAAATCCGCCCGCAACCGCGCGACTTTGTCGCCAAACGAGCGATAGAACTCCGGGTCCCACACCCAGCCTGCTTCTTCCTTCAGCAGCGTGGTGACCGAAGACCCGCGCCCCGCCCCGGGTTCGCGATGGGCAAAAACGCGCAACGAGCCGCCATGGATCGGAATACGCTCGACGTCCACAATCAACAGGCCATGCCGGCGAAACAGCACATCGAGCGCCGTCAGAGAGAAGTAGCATAAATGCTCATGGTAGATCTGGTCAAACTCAACATGATCCAGCGTGTCTTTGAGATAAGGCGCTTCGACAATTACCACGCCGTCATCCTTCACAAACTCGGCAAAGCCGGCCACAATGCCATTTGTGTCGGCAACATGAGCGAGTACGTTATTCGCATGGACGACGTCGGCCCGCAATCCTCTGGCCGCCAGGTCCCGCGCAAGCGCGACGCCGAAGAATTCGGTCACCGTGCGCAACCCTTTCTCTTCGGCCACCTTTGCAATGTTGAGCGCTGGCTCGATCCCCAGCACGGGAACGCCGGCGCGGTGATAGAACTGCAGAAGATAGCCATCGTTGCTGGCGACCTCGGCCGCCAAACTCGACGCGTTCAATCCGCGCTCACGAATCATCCGGGTTGCGATGGCTTCCGCGTTGCGCACGGCGGTGTCCGAGAAGGACGAGAAATAGACGTAGTCGCGAAACAGAATCTCCGGCGGAACTGTTTCGGTGATCTGGAC